>JBBIIE010000013.1:0-42755 GCA_037446605.1 Geminicoccaceae bacterium
CCGTGTTGTCGATCACCACCACGGCCTGGAGGCCGGCACTTTCGTTCCAGAGATGGACCACCCGTTCGGGACCGATCCCGTCCTCGAAGCCGAACCACCCACCGGCCATCCTCGACTCCTCCCTTCCCCACCCGCCCCGGTCAATCCGCCAGCTCGAGATCCCCGATCACGGCAGCGAGGAACCGCGCCGCCTCGCCACCCGTGACGGCGCGATGGTCGAAGGTGAGCGAGAGGGGCAGGACCCGTGTCGGTCGGATGGCCCCGGTGGCGACGCGCACATCCTCGCGAATCCGGCCGGCCCCCAGGATCGCCACCTGCGGCGGGACGATCACGAGCTGGGCGAAGCGGCCCCCGAGCATGCCGAAGTTGGAGAGGGTGAGGGTCGCCCCGCGCAGCTCGGCCAGCGGAATGCGCCGCGTGCGGACGTCGCGCTTGAGCCGCTCGAGTCCGGCGCGCAGGTCCTGCGGAGTTCGGTTGGCGACGTCGCGGAGGACCGGCACGACCAGTCCATCGGCCAGGTCGACGGCGATGCCGAGGTCGATGCGGCTCTCCAGGACCCGACCCTCCGCCTCGGCCACGAAGCGGGCGTTCAAGGCGGGCTCGGCGCGGCAACCGGCGACGATCGCCCGCACCAGCCGCAGGGTCACGTCGGTGCCCGCGGGCCACCGGCCGACATCGGCCTCCTCGACCACCGTGGCGGGAACGACCTCGGCGTGCGCGCGGGCCATGCTGCGGGCCATCGCTCGGCGGATGCCACGCAGCGGCAGGAGCTCGGCAGCGGTAGCCGAGGATGGCGGAGCCTCCTTCGAACCACCCGCCGCTTCGACATCGGCGATGGTCACCGTGCCATCGGGCCCGGTCGGCGCCACCCGCGAGAGGTCGACCCCGAGCTCCGCAGCCCGGCGACGGACGGCCGGTGCGGCCCGCACCTGCCGGCTCGGGGCCGGAGCCGAGGCGGCCGGCTGTGCCGGCTTCGCCGCCTGCTCGAGCTCGCCCACGATCGCCCCGGCGTCGGCCGTCACCGTCTCCTCGAGATCGACCAGCGGCGCTCCGACCTTGACGACCGTTCCCGGCCCGCCGTGCAGGGCGAGGATGCGGGCGGCGCGGGGGGCCGGAACCTCGACCACCGCCTTGTCGGTCTCCACCGTCACGAGCGGCTGGTCGGCCACCACGTGATCGCCGACCGCGACCTGCCAGGCGACGATCTCGGCCTCCTCGAGGCCTTCACCGAGGTCGGGCATGCGGAAGGTGATCATCGGTGCGCCAGGAGCCGGTGCGCGGCCTCGAGGATGTCGACCTCGGCCGGCAGGAACACGCCCTCGAGGCGCGGCAGGGGCGTCGGTGCGTCGAAGCCGGTCACCCGCGCCACGGGGGCGAGCAGGGAGAACAGCCCCTCCTCGGCGAGGATCGCCGCGATCTCGGCCCCCGGTCCGTGGCCGCGCGGCGCTTCGTGGACGATCAGGCAGCGACCGGTCTTGGCTACCGAGGCCAGGATCGTCGCGGCGTCCAGCGGTGCGAGCGTGGCCGGGTCGACGATCTCGGCTCGGGCACCCTCCTCGGCGAGCCGGTCGGCGGCCTCCAGGACCTCGCGGACCAGGGCGCCCCAGGCGACGATGGTGAGATCGCGTCCCTCGCGCAGCACGAAGGCCCGATCGAGCGGCAAGGCACGGCCGTCGTCCTCGAGTTCCTCGCGGACCGCCCGGTAGATCCGCTTGGGTTCGAGGAAGACGACGGGGTCGGGATCGCGGATCGCGGCCAGCAGCAGACCATAGGCCCGCGCGGGCGAGGACGGGATCACCGTTCGGACGCCCGGGATCGCGGCGAACAGCCCTTCGGGGCTCTCGGAATGGTGTTCGGGGGCGCGGATGCCGCCGCCGTAGGGGGCCCTGAGCACGATCGGGCAGGAGAGCCGGCCGCGGGTGCGGGCCCGCAGCCTTCCCGCGTGGTTAAGGAGCTGGTCGAGCGCGGGGTACATGAAGCCGTCGAACTGGAACTCGACGACCGGCCGGAAGCCCTGCGCACCGAGCCCCACCGCGAGGCCGGTGAAGAGGGCCTCGGAGAGCGGGGTGTCGAGCACGCGCTCCGGCCCGAACCGCTCGAACAGGCGCTCGGTGGCGCGGAACACCCCGCCGTCGCGCCCCACGTCCTCGCCGAGCAGCAGCACGGTCGGGTCCTCCTCCAGCGCCCGGGCGAGCGCCGCGCGGACCGCCTCGACCAGGGTCATCGAGCTCATCGCGCGGCGCCTTCCGCGCCCGCGGCGCGCGCCGCGGCCCGGCGCAGGATCGCCTCCCGCTGAGGCGCCAAAGGCTCGGGAACCGAGGCGAAGACATGGTCGATCATGTCGCTCGCGGGTGCCGGCGAGCGGGCGAGATAGGCCTCGACGGCGCGTTCGACCTCGCGGTTGCATCCGGCGACGAGCGCCTCCTCCCGCTCCTTGCCCCAGAGCCCCCGGGCCACCAGGAGGCTCCGCAGACGGGCGACGGGCTCCTCCTTCCAGTGGGTGCTGACCTCGGCATCGTCGCGGTAGCGGCGAGCATCGTCGGCCGTGGTGTGGTCGGAGAGGCGGTAGGTCACCGCCTCGACCAGACTGGGCCCCTCCCCCGAGCGCGCCCGCTCGATCGCCCGGCCCACGACCTCGCGTACGGCGATCACGTCGTTGCCGTCCACCTGGACGCCGGGCATGCCGCAGGCGATCGCCTTCTGCGCCAGGGTCTCGGCCGCAGTCTGCGCCGAGCGCGGCACCGAGATCGCCCACTGATTGTTGTTGACGACCGTGACCATCGGCAGTCGCCACACGCCGGCGAGGTTCCAGGCCTCGTAGACCTCGCCCTTCGAGGTGGCTCCGTCGCCCAGCACGCAGACCGCGACGCGCGGCTCGTGGCGCAGCCTGAAGGCGCAGGCGACACCCGCGGCGTGGGGTGCGTGGCTGCCGACGGGCACGCAGATCGGGAAGTCCTCGCGCGCCTCCGCCCAGTTCGACCCGCGCTCGTCACCGCCCCAGAACGCCAACAGCTCCTCGATCCGCACGCCGCGCCAGAACATGGCGCCCTGCTCGCGGAAGGAGGGCAACAGAACGTCCTCGGGCCGCATGGCCGCGGCGGTGCCGACCGCGACCGCCTCCTGACCGAGCGATGAGGCCACCGTTCCGAGGCGGCCGGTCCGCTGCAGATTGACCGCCTTGGTGTCGTAGGTCCGGGTGAGGACCATGCCCCGGTACAGACGGATCAGCTCGTCCGGCTGCTCGGCCCAGGCCGGAAGCGGTGCGGCCAGCGTGCCGTCCGGACGAAGGATCTCCACCCGCTCGACAGCGAAGCGTGCAACCTCGACCATCCCCTCCCCCGCTGGCACCGGCGAGCCGGGCCCCTAGCATAAAGCGCATACGCGGGCCGCTGTCGACCGCTGACGGCGGAGTGGACGGCACGCCGGGGGAAAAGGATCGGCGCGGTGGTAGCGGAGGAGGGATTCGAACCCCCGACCAAGGGATTATGATTCCCCTGCTCTACCGCTGAGCTACTCCGCCACGCTTTCGCCGGGACGCGCCCATCTATGGAGCGGGGACGAGCCCGTCAAGGCGTTCGGCCGGCTCGGGTTCGATGCGTTCGGTGGCGGCGATCCAACCACCACCCAGGACCCGCGTGCCCCTCCAGGCGACGCAGGCCTGGCCGGGGGCGACGCCCGTCTGTGGCTCGAGGAACCGCACCCGCGCCGAGCCGTCCCGTGCGGGCTCGACCCGCGCCGCCACGGCCGGTTCGTTGTAGCGGTGACGGACCTCCAGATCCTCGCCGACCATGGGCTCCCCGAGCCAGGAGCACCCCTCCAGCCGAGCGCCCTCGACGCGGGTCGCACGCCGCGGCCCGACCTCGATGCGCGCCCGGGCGGCGTCGATCGCCGTCACGTAGAGCGGCTCGCCGGTAGCGAGCTTGAGGCCGCGCCGCTGGCCCACGGTGAAGCGGCCGATGCCCCCGTGCGTGCCGAGCACGCGGCCGTCGACATGGACGACCTGCCCGGCTCGCAGGGCCTCGGGCCGGATGGCGCCGACGAGCTGGGCGTGCTCACCGTCCGGGACGAAGCACAGGTCCTGGCTGTCCGGCTTGTCGGCGACCGGCAGGCCGCGTGCCGCGGCGATGCGCCGCACCTCCTCCTTGGCCAGCCCACCCAGAGGGAAGCGCAGGAAGGCGAGCTGGTCCGCCCGCGTGGCGAACAGGAAGTAGCTCTGGTCGCGTCGCCGGTCGAAGGCCCGGTGCAGCTCCGGGCCCTCGGGACCCTCGACCCGCCGGGCGTAATGCCCCGTGGCGAGTGCCTGCGCACCGAGATCGCGCGCGAGCTCGAGGAGATCGGCGAACTTGATCCGCTCGTTGCAGCGCACGCACGGCACCGGTGTCCTGCCCGCGGCATAGGCGGCGGCGAAGTCCTCGATCACCGCCTCCCGGAACCGCGCCTCGCGGTCGACCAGATAGTGCGGGATCGCGAGCCGCTCGGCCACCGCCCGGGCATCGGCGAGGTCGCGTCCGGCGCAGCAGGTCTTCCCGTCGCGGCGGTTCGCCCGCTGGTCGTAGAGCTGGAGCGTGACGCCCACCACCTCGAAGCCGGCCTCGACCAGAAGAGCGGCGGCGACCGCGCTGTCGACCCCACCCGACATGGCGACGACGACCCGGGCGCCGGCCGGCAGATCGAACTCGATCGGGCCGGCCTCAGTCATCGGACAGGAGGCTCGAGGCCGGGACGTGGACGGTCAGGCCATCGAGCCGGGGCTCCATGCGGATCTGGCAACCGAGCCTCGAGCTCGGCCGCCAATCGGCGGCGAGGTCGAGCATGTCCTCCTCCTCGGCGGTCGCCGGCGGCAGCCGGCCGAACCAGCCCTCCTCGATCCAGAGGTGGCAGGTCGCGCAGGCCATCGAGCCGCCACAGGCGCCTTCGAGGTCCACCCGGGCGACGCGTGCCGCCTCCAGCAGGGTGGTTCCGGGCTCGACCTCGACCTCGACCCTCCGGCCGCTCGGCAGCAGAAAGAAAACGGTGGGCAAGCCTGGCGGGCTCAGACCTTGAAGCTCTCGCCGCAGCCGCAGCGCGCCTTCTCGTTGGGATTGCGGAAGACGAACTGCGCGCCGAGCCGGTCCTCGACCCAGTCGACCTCGGTGCCCTCGACGAGCGGCACCGCCTTGGGATCCACGACCACGGTGACGCCCGAGGTTTCCACCACCCGGTCGTCGGGCGCCACCGTGCGGGCGAAGTCGAGTTGGTAGGAGAAGCCGGAGCACCCGGTGGTTCTGACCGCGAGGCGCAGACCTTGCGCGCCCTCCCCCCTCGTGGCGAGGAGATCACGCACGCGACGGGCGGCGGCGGGGGTGAGGCTCAAGAGCTGCTGGCTCATCGTGCGAACCCTGCTGCGGGGCGGTGCTCCCACGAGCGATCAAATCGCCCCGTTCCTCGGCTTTGGCAAGGCCGTCGGCGCCGGTAGCGTGGTTGATGCGAGCGGATCCGGCTGGGCCGGGTGAAGCCGGACGTGGTGCCGGGTCCGGTCCCGCTGGAACAGATCCGAGCGGCCGCGCTGGCATGCTTCAGGCCGCGCGTCGCTGCCGCCATCGGCGGTAGAGCGCCGTCCACGCGGTGACGAGCCGGTCGATGTCGGCGTCGCTCGTGGACCAGCCGAGGCTCACCCGGATCGCCGACCGCGCCTCGGCTTCCGGGAAGCCCATCGCCCGGAGCACGTGCGAGGGGGCGAGCTTGCCGGAGCTGCAGGCCGAGCCCGCCCCGACCGCCACGCCCTCCAGGTCGAGCGCCAGGAGCTGGGTCTCGGCCGGCAGCCCCGGGGTGAGCAGGCAGGCGATCGTGGGCAGGCGCGGCGCCGCTGCCGCCACGACGAGCAGCTCCGGCACAAGCCCCGCGAGGTCCCGCTCCAGACGGTCCCGTAGCTGGCCGAGCCGCGCCCAGTCGATCGCGCCCAGCCGTTCGACCGCCGCGGCGAAGCCCGCGACGCCCGGAAGGTTGGGCGTGCCGGCGCGCCGGCCGAGCTCCTGGCCGCCGCCCGACTGGCGCGGCCGCAGCGCGAGGCCGGGTCGGAGCAGCAGTGCACCGATGCCCATCGGCCCGCCGAGCTTGTGCGCCGAGACGCTCACCAGGTCGGCGTCGAGCACCTCGGGCGCGCAGGCGAGCTTGCCCGCGGCCTGCACCGCGTCGACGAGGAGCAGGGCTCCGCACGCACGGGCCAGTCGGGCGAGCTCGGCTACGGGCTGGACGGCCCCGGTCTCGTTGTTGGCGAGCTGGCAGGCGACGAGCTCCGGCCGGTGCTGGGCCAGGAGCTTTTCGGTGGCTTCGAGATCCAGCCGTCCGGCGCCGGTCACCGGCAGCCGCAGCGCCTCGGGTACGGCCTCGAGGATCGAGGCGTGCTCGATCGCCGAAACGGCGATCCGGCCGCGCGCCTGGTGGAGGGCGAGCTGGTTCGCCTCGGTCCCGCCGCTCGTGAAGACGACGGTATCCGGCTCGACCCCGAAGAAACCGGCGATCCGCCGACGCGCATCCTCGAGCAGGGCCCTGGCCCGCCGGCCGGGGCCGTGCACCGAGGCGGGATTGCCGAGCAGGCGGGCGGCCTCGGCCATCGCCTCGACCGCGGCCGGATGGGTGGGTGCGGTCGCCGCCCAGTCGAGATAGGCGGCCGACATCCGCCCGCCTCAGGTGCCGACCTTGAGCCGGTTCGCCGGCACCGGCTCGCCGGATACGCGCCGCTCCAGCGCCTCGAGCCGGGCCTCCAGCGCGTCGAGCTGGACACACGCCCGCTCGAGGGCCCGGCTCACCGGATCGGCGGCCACGCCGGGCCAGGTGCCGTAGGCGGGGAAACCGTGCTCGACCTCGGCCGCCGGCTGTGGGCCGACCGGCTTGGCCGGGATCCCGACCACGGTGGCTCCCTCCGGAACCTCCTTGAGGACCACGGCGTTCGACCCGATCCGCGCACCCCGGCGCACGGTGAACGGGCCGAGCACCGCCGCTCCGGCGCCGATCACCACACCGTCCTCCACCGTCGGGTGCCGCTTGCCCGGATCGAGGCTGACGCCGCCGAGCGTGACTCCCTGGTAGATCGTGACGTCGTCGCCGATCTCCGCCGTCTCCCCGATCACCACCCCCATTCCGTGGTCGATGAAGAACCGACGGCCGATCTTCGCACCCGGGTGGATCTCGATGCCGGTCAGGAACCGGTTGAGGTTGGAGACGATCCGACCGGCGAGCCGCCACCCCCGCCGCCAGAACGCATGTGCGACGCGGTGCAGCATCACCGCGTGGACGCCAGGGTAGCAGATCAGCACCTCGAGCCGCGACCGGGCCGCCGGGTCCCGTTCGAAGACCGCCTGGATATCTTCCTTCAATGCCTTGAACATCAGCCCGCGCCTCGGCTATAGACCCGGGTCCGCTGGCGATGCCGGCAGCGGGTCGAGTTGTGCTGCGCGCGACACCCGGTCGAGCCGGGCGTCGGATCGGCGCAGCGCAGCAAGGCATATAGGGCGGGTCGAAGGGTCGCGCAATCGCCGGTCGGGCAAGCCGCCCGGACCGCCGGCGACCCGGTCGGGAAGACGAGGTGGGAAACGATGCCGGAGGTGATCTTCAACGGCTCGGACGGGCGTCTCGAGGGCCGCTACGTGCCCGGACACGGCAGCGCGCCGCCCCTGGCCATCGTGCTGCATCCGCACCCGCAGCACGGGGGCACGATGAACAACCGCATCGTCCACATGCTGTTCCAGGTGTTCGCGCGGCGCGGCTTCGCCACCCTGCGCTACAACAGCCGTGGCGTCGGCCGCTCGCAGGGCGTGTTCGACCACGGCCAGGGCGAGCTGCGGGATGCCGCCGCGGCGCTCGACTGGATGCAGCTGCACCACCCGAACAGCACCTCCTGCTGGGTGGCCGGGTTCTCCTTCGGCGCCTGGATCGCCATGCAGCTCCTGATGCGCCGCCCGGAGATCCAGGGCTTCATCTGCGTGAGCCTGCCGGCCAACATGTACGACTTCAGTTTCCTCGCCCCCTGCCCCGCCTCGGGGCTGATCGTCCATGGCGAACGTGACGTGGTCACGCCCACGGACTCGGTCGCCCGGCTGGTCACGAAGCTGAGCCAGCAGCGGGGCATCACCATCGATTTCCAGGAGCTCGAGGAGGCCGATCACCACTTCACCGGTCGGGTGGACCGGGTCGAGGCGATCTGCGAGGCCTATCTCGACCGTCGGCTGAAGCCGGCCGGTGAGAGCCTGGCCCTCGCCCGCTGAGCCGAGCACGTCCCGCCACGTCGCACGGAGCGCCCATGCGCCGCTTCCGCTCGGAGTTCCTCCACGAGCTCGACAGCCGTGGCTACATCCACCAGGTGAGCGAGCCCGAGGCGCTCGACGAGCTCGCGGCCGCCGGACCGATCACGGCCTACATCGGCTTCGACTGCACCGCCGACAGCCTGCACATCGGCAACCTGGTCGGCATCATGATGCTGCGCATCCTGCAGCGCACGGGGCATCGGCCGATCGCGCTCGTGGGCGGCGGCACGACCAAGGTCGGTGATCCCTCCGGCAAGGACGAGAGCCGGCAGCTCCTGTCGGAGGAACGGATCGAGCAGAACAAGGCCGGCATCCGCCGCTCGCTCGCCAAGTTCCTCGACCTCGGCGAGGGTCGCGGCCTCCTGCTCGACAACGCCGAATGGCTCGACGGCCTGCTCTACATTCCGTTCCTGCGCGAGTTCGGAACCCATTTCACCGTCAACCGGATGCTGGCGTTCGACTCCGTGCGGTTGCGGCTGGAGCGTGAGCAGCCGCTGACGCTGCTCGAGTTCAACTACATGGTCATGCAGGCGTACGACTATCTGGAGTTGTCGCGGCGCGAGGGTTGCCGCCTGCAGATGGGCGGCTCCGACCAGTGGGGCAACATCGTCAACGGGATCGAGCTCGCCCGTCGGGTCGACGCTCGGCAATTGTTCGCGCTCACGACGCCGCTGATCACCACGGCCTCCGGTGCCAAGATGGGCAAGACCGCCACCGGCGCGGTCTGGTTGAACGCCGAACGCCTGCCGCCGTTCGACTATTTCCAGTTCTGGCGCAACACCGAGGACGCCGATGTCGGCCGCTTCCTCCGGCTCTTCACCGAGCTGCCGCTCGCCGAGGTGACGCGGCTCGAGCGGCTGCAGGGCGCCGAGCTCAACGAGGCCAAGAAGATCCTGGCCTTCGAGGCGACCCGCCTGTGCCACGGATCGGTCGAGGCGGAGCGCGCCCGAGCCGCGACGGCGGGTCTCTTCGAGGGCGCAGCCGGCAGCCTCGAAGGGCTGCCGGTGGTGCGGCTCGATCGAGCCCGACTGCGGGAGGGTCTGCCGGTGATCGAGCTCTTCCAGCTGGCCGGTCTCGCGGCGAGCCTTTCCGAGGCGCGGCGGCTGGTACGCGGCGGCGGAGCGCGGCTCGACGACCGGCTGGTCGAGGACGAGACCATGACCGTCGGCATCGACACCATGCCACCCGAGGGTCTCAAGCTCTCGGCCGGCAAGAAGCGCCACGTCCTGGTGCGGCCGAGCTGACCGATCAGTCGCGCGGTGCGGCTTCGGCGGGCTCGGCCCGTTGCGCCAACAGCGCAGCGAGGTCGCGCAGGAACCCGGGTACGACCAGGGTCAGCGGATTGACGCTGACGGCCGGCGCGGCCGCGGGGCCCCGCGCCGACCAGGTGGCGGCGAAGGCGCCCACACCATCCTCGCCGCGCAGCAGGCGCCCGACGAGCGGGAGCCGCCCGACGAACCGGTTCAAGGTGTAGACGGGTACGATCGTGCCCGCCAGATCGAGCGTGCCGCCGACCAGATCGATGGTGCCCGCCGCCGTGATCCCGAGCTGCGAGCCGCTCGCCCGGCCATCCGCCACGGCCAGCACGCCGCGCGCGAGGCTCAGGCCGGCGTCGACGCGGTCCAGCCGAAGGCCGCGCCCGGTGAGCACGTCCAGGATGCCGCCGAGCGAGGCGAGCGTCAGGATCCGCGCGAGGATCGGTGCCTGCCGGATCACCACGTCGCGCACCTCGAGGCGGCCCTCGAAGGTCGTGCCCTCGGCACCCCGGCCGAGCACGCCGTCGAGGAGCAGGCGGCCGCCATCGGCGAAGTCGGCGGCGGGATCGACGGCCTCCAGGAGGAGACCGGCGCGGTCGCTGCGGACCTCGAGCCGTGGGACCCCCTCACGCGGCTGGAGCCCGACCCGGAACGCGCCGCCACCCGCATGGCCGGCGGCCAGCTCGATCGCTCGCCAGACGCCCTGCTCCCGCTCGGTCCGTCCCTGGAGGCCCAGCAGGACCAGGCCGCCGGCCTCGACACGGTCGAGCGCCAGGTCGAGGGCGAGTTCGGGCAGGTCGCCGCCTGCGGGTTCGCCGCCGAGCCAGGGGTCCAGAACTAGCAGCGGACCCGAGATCCGGCCGGTGAGCCTGCCCCGATCCAGGCGCAGGCTCGCCACGAGCTCGCTCCGGGCGATCCGCAACCGATCGAGCTCCAGTCCGGTGGGGTGGAGCCCGGGCCAGGTGACCGTGGCACGGCCATCCAGGATCAGCCCCGGCCATCCGAGGGCGAGACTGGAGATGCGCATCCGTTCGCCCCGCTTGTCGGCGGCGAGCGCGAGCTTGCCGGGCCCACCCGCCGCCTTGGTGAGCGAGAGGTCGGGGACGCTGACCCCGAGGTCCTCCAGGTCGGCGTCGAGACGGACCGCGAGCGAGCCGTCGCGGCCGAGCTCGAAGGAGAGATCGGCCTCGAGGCTCCCCGACAGAGGCCCCGCCAGGTCCGGGACGATCACGCCGAGCCGGTCGGCGGCGATACGGCCACGCAGGCGGCCGACGCTCTGCGGACCCGAGCGGGTCGAGAGCTCGTGGCGGAGCGACGCGAGCTCGACCGGCTGGCCGTCGATCCGGAGCGCGCCACTCGCTTCTACGGCCCGGTCGTCGAGCCGCACGACGAGCCGGGCGGCCTCGACCTCGCGCGCGGGTAGCAGTCCCTGCACGAGCACGCTTTCGGCCGTTCCCGAAAGGCTCCAGTCCACCCGGCCGCCCGATGCCGTCCGTCGCGCCCGAACCTCGGCCTCCGCCCTGCCGGCCAGGATATGCGCCTCTGTCCAGGCACGCGCGTCGAGCGCGACGCTCTTCGGCCAGAACGCCAGCAGCCGGTCCCGATCGAGCCCCGAGATGCGGCCGTTCAGGTCGAACGCTCCGGATCGGATCTCGCCCCACCCACGACCCGCGAAGCTGGACCCGCCGGCCTCGATCCGGAACCGCTCGACCTCCAGGCGGGCCCGGTCGCCGACCAGGGTCCCGGCCGCCTGAACCCGCTCCAGGGCCGCGGTCGGGAGCGTCGGATCGAGCAGCACCGGTGAAAGGCCGGCTGCCTCGGCGGCCCAGGCGATCCCTCCCGGGGTGACGGCGCGGGCGAGAAGGATCGCCAGGTGCGCGGGTCCCGTCGGCTGCTCCAGCACCAGTGTCACGAAGCCTCGGCCACGTCCATGCTCCAGCAGCACCGTCCCGTCGCGCAGACGCAGCGAGCGGCCGGACACCTCGTCGATCAGCTCGATCGCAGCACCCTCGACGGCCAGGGCCTCGAGGGTCAGGGGCAGCCGCGCACCACCCTCGCCACCGAGCAGACCATCCAGCCACGCGAGCGGCCCGGAACCGTCCCCGCCGGGGACGGTCCCCTCGCCGCTGGTACGGTGGAGGCGGATCCGCGGCTCGAGGACTGTCACGCGATCGAGCACGATGCGCCCCGCGCGCAGCGATCGGTCGAGATCGGGTGCGAGTGCAGCGCGCGCGGCGGCGAGCAGCGGCAGATCCTCGGCATCACGCACCTCGATGTCGCGCGCCTCGAGCTCGAGGCGGCCGGTGGTCGGGGAGCGTTCGAGCATCACCTCGGCGAGCGTCACGCGCAGCGGCGCGGCACTCGTCTGCACGAGCTGGAGCACCGGGGCACGGAGTGGGCCGAGCCCGAGCGAAGCCCGGTCGACCGCCAGCACGAGCAGGCCGAGCGCGACCGCGACCAGGCTGGCGAGCTCGCCCGCGAGCAGCAGCGCCGTGGAGGCGAGCCGCCTCATCGCCCGCTCCAGGCGGCGGTCCGGCTTGACCGGGCCGCGGCCGGCCGACAGTCTCGCCGCCCCGAGGACCGCCACGCCCCCGAGGAGGCCGTCTGAGCTCGTCGCCGCTCGACCCGCCGCTGCCGATCGAGTCGGCTGCCCTCGAGACCGGCCTGCGTCGGCTCGGAACGCTGGCCGCCTCCACCGCCGATGCCTCGCTGGCCCGCTTCCTCCGCGCGGCGCCCGACCTGCCCGGCTTCGGCACCCTGCTGCGCGGGGTCCTCTCGGGAAGCCCCTTCCTGAGCGAGTGTCTGCTCGCGGAGCCCGACCTCCTCCGCGGGATCCACGAGGCCGGTCCCGACCGAACGTGGGAAGAGCTCGCGGCCGCGCTGGTGTCGATCGATCCGGGCGATCGCAGCCGGGTGATGGCCGCGCTCCGCCGCCAGCGGCGCCGCGCGGCACTCCTGGTCGCACTGGCCGATCTGTCGGGGGCCTGGTCGCTCGAGCGGGTGAGCGAGGCACTGACCGGGTTCGCCGACCGGGCGATCGAGCGGGTCCTCGCCCACCTGCTCCTCGAGTCCACTCGCCGCGGCGAGCTCGTGGGGCTCGCCCCCGACGACCCGGCCCGCGACTGCGGGCTGATCGTGCTCGGGATGGGCAAGTACGGCGCCCGCGAGCTCAACTACTCCTCCGACGTCGATCTCGTGGTCCTGTACGACGACGCCGTCATGCCGTGCCGGGCGGCGGACGGGCCCATGGCCCTCGCCGCGCGGCTGACGCGCGCGCTCGTCCACCTCCTCGAGCACCCGACGCGCGACGGCTACGTGTTCCGTATCGATCTCCGCCTGCGGCCACACCTGCCCGGCCATCCGCTGGTCATCTCCGCCGACGCCGCCGAGCTCTATTACGAGCGACACGGTCAGAACTGGGAGCGGGCCGCCTTCATCAAGGCCCGCGCGGCGGGTGGCGACCGCGCCGCGGGGGAGCGGTTCCTGGCCGGCCTGCAGCCCTATGTGTGGCGGCGCAGCCTCGACTACGCGGCGATCCGCGACATCCATTCGATCAAGCGGCAGATCAACGCGCATCGGGGTTTCGGCAGCATCCGCGCGCACGGCCACGACATCAAGGTGGGCCGCGGCGGGATCCGTGAGATCGAGTTCTTCGCCCAGACCCAGCAGCTGATCCTGGGGGGCCGCGAACGCGAGCTCCGCAGCCCGCGGACCTGCGAGGCGCTGGAGGCGCTGGCCCGCGGTCGCTGGATCGCGCCCGAGACGGCGAGCGAGCTCGCCGCCGCCTATCGGCTGCTGCGCAGCCTCGAGCATCGCCTGCAGATGGTCGCCGATCGGCAGACCCAGACCATGCCGGCTCGCGAGCAGGAAGTGGCCCGCTTCGCGGCGTTCGCGGGCTTCGCCTCGAGCGAGGCCCTCGTCGAGCGACTGCTCGCGACCCTGGTCACGGTCGAGCGCCACTACGCCGCCCTCTTCGAGCGCGAGCCCGACCTCGGTGCGGGCGGCAATCTCGTCTTCACCGGCACCGGGGACGATCCGGCGACGCTCCAGACGCTGGGCGGTATGGGCTTCGTCGAGCCGCAGCAGGTCGCGGCACGGATCCGCGCATGGCACCACGGCCACATCCGCGCCACCCGCAGCACACGGGCGCGCGAGCTCCTGACCGAGCTCACCCCGCAGCTCCTCCAGCTGCTCACCGCCCAGCCCGACCCCGACGTCGCATTTCGACTGTTCGACGAATTCGTGACCGCGCTCCCGGCGGGTGTGCAGCTGTTCTCGCTGCTACGCGCCAACCCGCGGCTGCTCGGCCTCCTCGCCGACATGATGGGCGCGGCACCCCGCCTGGCCCGACACCTGGCCAGCCAGTCAGACCTCTTCGAGCAGCTCATCCAGCCGGACTTCTTCGAACCCCTGCCCGATGCCGAGCGGCTCGGCTCCGAGCTGGCCGGGCGGCTCGGCGATGCACGCGATCTGCAGGATACCCTGGATCTCGCGGCCCGTTGGGCGCGCGGTCGCCAGTTCCAGGCCGGTGTCCAGGTGCTGCTCGGGCTGGCCGGCGCGGAGGAGGCCGCGAGCACGCTGACCGCGATCGCCGAGACGGTGCTCCGTGCGCTCCTGCCCCGCGCCGAGGCATGGCTGGAGCCGCAGCATGGCCACGTGCCGGGCGGCGCGTTCGTCGTCCTGGGCCTCGGCAAGCTCGGCTCGCGCGAGCTCACCGTGGGCTCGGATCTCGACCTGGTGTTCGTCTACGACGCACCCGAGGACGCCCGCTCGGACGGTCCGAAGCCGCTCGATGCCGCCACTTGGTACGGCCGCCTCGGCAATCGTCTGGTGGCCGCGGTGACGGCCCGCACGGCGGGTGGGCAGCTCTACGAGATCGACACGCGCCTTCGCCCGTCCGGCAATGTCGGCCCGCCGGCCTGCGCGCTCGCGAGCTTCGCCCGCTACCAGCTCGAGACCGCCGAGGTCTGGGAGCAGCAGGCCCTGACCCGTGCCCGGGTGGTGGCGGGCGATCCGGCGCTCGCCGCCCGGGTCGAGGCGGCGATCGCCGCGGCGGTGCGCCGGCCGCGCGAGCCCGGCCCCCTCGCCGCTGCCGTGCGGTCGATGCGCGAGCGGATCTGGCGTGAGCACGGCAGGGAGGATCCCTGGGCGCTCAAGCACACCCGGGGCGGCCTCGTCGATCTCGAGTTCGCGGCGCAGTTCCTGGTGCTCGCCAACGCCCACGAGAAGCCGTCGCTGCACGGCACGCGCACGCTCTCGGTCCTGGAGACGGCGGGCGAGGTCGGGCTCCTCGCACCGTCCGCGGCCCGCGAGGCGGCGCGAACCCTCCGCCTGCTCCACGCCCTGCAGGCGGTGCTGCGCCTCTCGACGACCGATCGGTTCGACCCGGCGAATTCACCACCCGGGCTGCGCGCCGCCCTGCTCGCCGCGGCCCGGCGCGCGCTGCCCGACGAGCCCCTGCCCGACTTCGCGGCACTCGAGCGGCGGCTCGTTGAAAGTGAGGCGGCGGCGCGCCAGCTCTTCGACGAGCTCTGCCCGCCCCAGGCGGCGGCATCGGGAGGGAAGCTGCATGAGCGTCAAGGAGGGTGATCCGGCTCCGGACTTCGAGCTGCCGACCGACGAGGGCGGTCGGATCGGCTCGGCCAGCCTGCGCGGCAAGCCCTACGTGATCTATTTCTATCCCAAGGACGACACGCCCGGCTGCACCAAGGAGGCGATCGCCTTCTCCTGCCTCAAGGGCGAGTTCGACCGCCTGGGCGTTCCCGTGATCGGGGTCTCCAAGGACGGGGCCGCGAGCCACGGCAAGTTCCGCAAGAAGCACGACCTCAAGATCGCCCTCGGCGCGGACGAGGAGGGCAAGGTGGTCGAGGCGTTCGGCGCCTGGGTCGAGAAGTCGATGTACGGCAAGAAGTACATGGGCATCGACCGCTCGACCTTCCTCGTCGGCAAGGACGGCAAGATCCTCAAGGCTTGGCGCAACGTGAAGGTGCCGGGCCACGCCGAGGAGGTGCTCGAGGCCGCGAAAGCCGCGGCGGCTGGCTGAGCTTCCGGCGACGGCCGGCCGCTCAACGCCAGGGCCGGCCGTCGAGTGCCCGGAACAGTCCCCGCACCGACCGCCAGAGGACCCACAAGAACAGGAGCCCGAGTACCGCCCAGCCGATGAACACGAGGGTGAGCACGAGCCCGAGCAGGCCCACGAGAAGGCTCACCCAGAAGACGAAGATCAGATTGTCGAAATGGCTCTCGTAGACGGTGCCGCGGGCGAGACCGCGTTTCCAATAGGCCAGGATCGCCGCGATCAACATCGGAAAGGCGGTGAAGAGCGCGACGAGGTAGAGCCCATAGAGGAGAAGCGTCCAGCTCCGCGCCGCAGCACTGCGGTCGGCCGCGGCAGCGCTCATTCGGCGCCGAGCTCGGCGAAGGAGAGCCAGCCGACCGGCTCTCCGGGCTCAACCCGCGTCGTCTCGGCCGGCAGCCAGACGAGCCCCTCGCCCTCGACGAGCGAGGTCAGGATGCCCGAGCCCTCGCGCGGTATCCGCTGGGCCACCGGCTGCCCGCCCTCGGCGATGTCGAGGCGGGCCCGCAGGAGCTCGGTGCGGCCCGCCTGCTTGCGTAGGGCGAAGCCCGAGGGTACCGGCACCGGCCGGGGCCAGGCGAGCCGGGCGCCGGCGAGTGCCAGGATCACGGGCCGAACGAACAAGAGGAAGCAGACTGCCGCGGCCACCGGGTTGCCGGGCAGGCCCGCATAGAGGGCTTGACCGAGCCGTCCCGCGGCGAACGGGCGCCCGGGCTTCAGGGCGATCTGCCAGAAGGCGAGCTCACCGTCGCGGGCGACCGTGCTCGCCAGATGGTCCTCGGCCCCCTTGGACGCTCCGGCCGAGCTCAGCACGAGGTCGTGTCGAGCGGCCGCCTCGAGCAGCGCCGCGCGGACGCGGTCCGGGTCGTCGGGCAGGATTCCGAGATCGGTGACCGTGCAGGGGAGGCCGGACAGGAAGCCGCCGAGGATCGTCCGGTTCACATCGAAGACGCAGCCCGCCCGGAACGGCGAGCCGGGCTCGAGGAGCTCGTCGCCCGAGGACAGGACCGCCACCGCGAGCCGGCGACGCACCGGAACCTGGTCGAGCCCGAGCTCGGCCACCACACCCAGATGCTGCGGCCGCAGCCGCGTCCCGGCCTCGAGGACCGCAGCACCCTCCCGCACGTCCTCGCCGGCACGACGGCGGTTGGAGCCGGCCCTGAAGCCGGCCGGGACCACGACCCGATCGCCTTCGACCCGACACTCCTCCCACATCGCCACGCTGTCGGTACCCGCGGGCATGGGGGCACCGGTGAGGGCCTGAACGGCGCAACCCGCGGGAACGGCCTCGGCCAGGGGGTGGCCCGCCGCCGCCCGCCCCGGCACGATCGCGAAGGCCGTGGGTCCCTCCGGCGCGAGCCCGCCGCCGGCGAAGGCCCAGCCGTCGACCGCGACATTGTCGAAGGCCGGCACGTCCCGCGGGCTCACCAGCGTGTCGGCGAGGATCCTTCCGCGGCCCTCACCGAGCGGCACGGTCTCGGCGGCGAGCGGCGGCCGACCGGCGAGGAGCGCCTCCAGCCGGGCCAACACCTCGGGCACCGGCAGCAGGCCGGCTTCGGCCGCGAAGCAGGTGGAACTCTCGCCGCGCACGAGATCAGCCCGGTGCGGCCCGGGCGAGCGCCAAACGGGCGATCGCCTCGATGTCGTCGAGATCGAGGACCGGCACGGAGAGCCCCGGCAGCGGCTCGTCGGAGGCGACGGCGACGATCGTCGGATCGTCGCGCGCGAGCAGCGGTGTCCCGCGCTCGCGGCGGTGGACCTCGATCTTGGGCTGCGGGAAGCGCTTGAAGCCCTCGACGATGACGAGGTCGACGGGGGCGAGCTTGGCGAGGATCGCTTCGAGCGGCGGCTCGGGCTCGTCGCGGAGCTCGTGGATCAGCGCCCAGCGCCGGGCGGTGGCGAGCACGACCTCGCGCGCGCCCGACTCACGGTGCCGCCAACTGTCCTTGCCCGGCTGGTCGACATCGACCGAGTGGTGGGCGTGCTTCACGGTGGAAACCGCGAGCCCGCGCCGGACGAGGTGGTCGACGAGCCGGACGACGAGGGTCGTCTTGCCGTTGTTCTTCCACCCGACGATGCCGATGACGCGACGCTTCCCGTCCGACGAGCGCATGGCCCCTGCCATTGTCAGCGCACGGCGAGCCGATAGCATGTCGTGAGCGGGTTGGCAGCCGAGAACGCGGCCCCCGGATCGGTTCCTCGGGAGCGAACCATGGAGATGCGCACGACCGACCGCCAGCTCGACCTGCGCGGTCTCAACTGCCCTCTGCCGGTCCTCAAGGCGCGACGGGTTCTGGCCCTGATGGCGCCGGGCGAGAGATTGGAAGTCCGGGTCACCGATCCGAAGGCCCCCGCCGACCTGGCCGAGCTCTGCGCAGCGGCCGGCCACCGGTTGCTGACCAGCGAGAAGCTCGGCGACGAGCACCGGGTGGTGATCGAGCGCGCCTCCCCTTGAGCGCCTGTGCAAAGCGGGGATTACTCCCCTGGGTGGCCTTGTGAGATCGCAGCAATACCATAAGTTGAGCGCCGTGATCCGCCGACGAGCCCGGCGGCTCGCCACGGGAGAACGCGAGCTCGGCCCGACGACCGACGGGGTCGCGCGGGCACGGAACGGGGACACACGAGGTGGCGGCATCGCTCGAGGGTCCGGAGCGGGGCGGGTGGACCGCCACGGCGGTGGCCCGGATGCGCCCGCGATCGACGTTGATCGAGCCCCTCCTGGGGCGGGCCCGCCGCCTCTGGCTGCGCCTCGCGCGTCCGCCGGCCGTCGCCGGCGACGCGAGCATTCGGCTCGATCCCCTGCTGCGCGCCGCCGTCGACTTCGTCTGGGAGTCCGACGCCGAGCTTCGGATCGTGCGGATCGCGGACGCAGCCCACCCGTTCGGTGACCGAGCGATACCCGTCCTGCTCGGGCGACGCTGGTCGGAGCTTCCGGCCGAGCTCGGCGAGGGCGATCCGGATCCGTACCCGCTCGTGGCGCCGCGGCACGCCCCTGCGGAAGCCTTCTCGGGCGCACCGTTCCGCGATCTCCGCTGCAGCTTCCTCGACGAGACCGGGCTAGCCCGCACCCTCGAGGTGAGCGGGGTACCGCTGCTCGATGGGGGCGGACGGGTCGTGGGCTATCGTGGCACGGCGCGCGAGGTCAGCGAACGGGCCCGCATGGAGCAGCAGCTCCGCCATCTGGCCGGGCACGACCCCCTGACCGGTGCGGCCAACCGGCGGCTGCTCGAGGTGGCGTTCGCCCGCGCGGTGGCGACAGCTGCGGCCACCGGCTGCCGTGTCGCCCTGATCGTCGTCGACCTCGACGGCTTCAAGCAGGTCAACGACGCCCTCGGCCACGGCGCCGGAGATGCCGTCCTGTGCGCCCTCGTCCGACGCCTGCGGCAGGGACTGACGGCCAGGGACCTCGTCGCGCGTCTGGGCGGGGACGAGTTCGCCCTGCTTCTGGGGGCAGTCCAGGATTCCGAGACACTCGGCCCGCGCCTCGCGGCGATCCGCGATCGCCTCGCCGAACCGCTCGCCGTTCAGGGCGTCACGGTCAGCCTGCGCGCCAGCTGCGGGATGGCCGTGTGGCCGGAACGGGGCAGCGGGCTCGAGGAGCTCCTGCACCATGCCGACGGCGAAATGTACCGATCCAAGCGGTCCCGGTGTCAGCGGGCGGATGGAGATCGCCCGGCGGTCGACCACTTTCCCGTGCCCGGCTGAGCCCGGTCGCCGAATCGGCCTCCGAGGGCCGCCTCGCGCCCACGGCTCTTCTAGGAACGCCACGCTTCGCCTAAACGGCGAGCACCAGCAGCGAAGGCCGACCGATGCGACCCATCCGATCCGAGATCCTCGCGCTCGAGCCGTCCGGCATCGGCAAGGTGGCGGCCGAGCATCTGGACGATCCGGAGATCATCCCCCTCTGGTTCGGCGAGAGCGATCTGGTGACGCCCTCCTTCGTCGGCGAGGCGGCCAAGGCGGCGCTCGACGCCGGGCGGACGTTCTACGGTCCGACCCGCGGCCACGCCCCGGTCCGCGAGGCGCTCGAGGCCTATCTCCACCGGATCTACGGGGTCCGCGTGCACCCGGACCGGATCACGCTTCCGGGCTCGACCATGCTCACCGTGATGCTCACCTGCCAGTGTCTGGTCGAGCGCGGCGACGAGGTGATCCTGGTCTCGCCCTACTGGCCGAACATCCGCACGGTGGTCGAGGTGCTGGGCGGTGTGCCGGTCGACGTGCGCCTCGAGGAAGGGCCGGATCGCTGGCACCTCGACCTCGACCGCGTCGTTCGGGCGATCGGCCCCAGAACCAAGGCGATCTACGTCAACAGCCCCTCCAATCCCACGGGCTGGATCATGCAGCCCGAGGAGCAGCGCGCGCTGCTGGATCTCTGTCGCAAGCACGGGCTCGCCTTGATCGCCGACGAGGTCTACCACCGCAACGTGTTCGAGGCCCCCGATCCCGCACCCTCCTTCCTGACCCTGGCGGGGGACGAGGAGCCCGTCTTCGTCCTGAACGGCTTCTCCAAGGCCTGGGCGATGACCGGCTGGCGGCTCGGCTGGATGGTCCACCCGAAGCGCCTCGAGACCCCTCTCCGTGTTCTCTCGGAAATCAACAACACCGGTGCCACCGCCTTCGCGCAGTATGGCGGCATCGCCGCACTGGAGCAGGGCGAGGGCTTCGTGGCCGAGTTCCGCGAGCGCACGCGCGTCAACCGCGACCTCGTGATGCGGATCCTCGGCACCCATCCGCGCGTCCGTCTGCTGCGCCCCGAAGGCGCCTTCTACGCCTTCCCGCGGATCGAAGGGCTCACCGACAGCCTCGCCTTCTGCAGGCGGCTCGTGGCCGACTGCAAGGTCGGCACGGCCGCCGGCTACACCTTCGGCGAGGGCAACGAGAGCCACATCCGGCTCTGCTTCGCGATCCACCCGGAGCGGCTGGAGATCGCACTCGAGCGCATCCGCGGTGCGCTCGACCGGATGAACTGATGGCGCTCGTCTGCCATCCGCTCACCCCGGATCGCTGGCCGGACCTCGAGCGGCTGTTCGGTCCCGAGCGGGGTGCGGTCGCCGGCTGCTGGTGCCTGTGGTTCCGGCTGACCCGGCGCGAGTGGGACGCGGCCGGCCGCGACGGCCGCAAGCGCGCCTTCCGCATGCTGGTCGAGCGCGGCCCACCGCCGGGCGTGCTCGGCTATCTGGGCGGCGAGCCCGTCGCCTGGGTCGCGGTCGCGGCGCGCCGCGAGCAGCCGGTGATCGAACGCTCCCGGATCACCGGCGCCCTCGACGATCGGCAGGCCTTCGCCATCACCTGCTTCTACCTCGCACCCCGCGCCCGCCGTCGCGGGCTCATGCGCCCACTGATCGCGGAAGCGGTCGGCCTCGCCCGTCACCAGGGCGCGAGGCTGGTCGAGGCCTACCCCACCGACCCGGCCCCGGGCAGCCGCGCGACCGGCTTCCGCGGTCTGCTTCGACCGTTCCTCGACGCCGGGTTCGTCGAGGTCGCCCGCCGCTCGCCCATTCGCCCGATCCTGCGTCTCGAGCTCGCCGCCTAGTCCGCGGCGGCCGCCTCCGGGGCCACCGGCTCCAGGCTCTCCGGCTCGACCACCTCCTGGAGCGTGCCGAGGACGGCCCAATCTCCCTCCCGGCAAAGTTCCCGGACGATCACCCGTCCGGCCCTGTCGAGCCCGGCGAGCATCGGTCCCCCCTCCTGCAGCGGAGCGAGCCCCAGGAGCTTCTCGAGCTCGCCCGGCACGACCTCGATCTTCGCGCCGAGCGGACCGGCGACGATCCGACCCTCCCGGTCGCGCCAGGCGATCCAGGTGGCACCGCGTCCGTCGCCGCCGAGCAAGATGTCGTCCCGGACAGCTTCGGCCAGCACGACCGGATCGCTGCGCGGGCGGGCCTCTCGGTCGAGCCGCTGGGCGAGGAGTCGGTCCTCGGGGTCGCGGCAGGCGAGGAGGAACCCGTCCTCCTGCTCGAGCAAAGCCGGTGCCCGGGCCGAGTTCGCAGCCTGACGGAGCCCGGTCGGCCGCCAGTCGAGTGGCTCCGGCGGCGCGCGGTCGAGGCGAGCCGTCACGAGCCGGCCGTCCAGGCCCGCACCCAGGAGCAGGCTCGGGGCATCCTCGCGGGCGAGGAAGTAGAGCCGGAGCAGCGGCGGACCTTCCAGGACCTCCCACCTCGAGGTCGGATCCCCCGCCTCGCGCCAGAGGAGCTCGCCCGTTTCGTCGAGCGCCAGCACGAGCCCCGCCCCGCCGAGGTCGATCCCGGCCGGTCGTCCCTCGCCGATCGCATGCAGGAACCGCTTCGTGACGAACTTCGAAGCCAGAGGCCGCGGTTGGCCGAGCACGTCGCGGACGGTGCAGTCGATGGTGCCGTCGATCTCGAAGGCGAGCACCGCGATCGGGGTCATGCCGGTGACCCGGATCTCCTGCCGGCCGACGGCGACCGGCAGGGTCGCGACGAGCTCGACGTCGTTGCTGTCCTGGTACCGATCGGACCAGGGGCCGCGCAGCGGCGGCCGCCGCTCCGGTGGCATCCGGCCGCGAATCTGCAGCCCCTTCCAGGGAGCCTCGAGGAAGCTCACGAAGTCGTTCTCGTCGTCGTCGGTACCCCAGACGTGGACCGCGACCCGGTCCGGCGCCCGACCGAGGTCCAGGCTCTTCCCGAACGGGTCGCGCAGCCGGCCGCCGCTCTCGACCGTGAACGAACCCGAGAGAGCGTAGTCGAGCCGGCCGTCGCCGCGCGCCGCGTCGTAGGCCGCGAGCTCGAACACGAGATCACCCGCGCTCTGATCGTCGCTGTCCGAGAGCACGCGGATCCAGCCGATCCGACAGGTGGCGGTGCGCCGGAAGGTCGAGAACCAGCCGCGGTGGCGGACCTTCTTCTGCCCGAGCGCGGTCCCCGGCCCCTCGCCCGGTACCGAGATGCGGTACCAGAACCGGCGCTCCTGCGGCAGGTCGAAGAAGCGGATCCGGTGCCGGTAGCGGGCGCTGCCGAAGAGCTCCACCTCGACCCGCTCGCGGTTCTCCTTCTCCATGTCCAGGTCGACCTTGCCGGTCACCATCCGGAACAGCTCGACCGTGGCGAAGCAGGGCCGGGTCGTCGCGAACGTGATCGTGGCGCCCTCGGGCTCCGGGCGGACCGCCACGTCGTAGATCGCCTGCGCCGGCTCGACGTCGAAGAGGATCGGTCCGAGGCTTTCCCGGACCGGCGCGAGGAGCTCGCTCGAGATCGGCACGACGTCCTCCCGGTTCGGCGACGCGGTGCGCCGATGGGTCAGAGAACGCCAGCTCCGCTACCGATGCAAGCCCGGCCTCGAGCGCCCCTGCCCGCCCGAGGCCGGGGTTGGCGCCGCTCAGACCGCCTGGAGGCAGAGCGCGATGCCCTGACCGCCGCCGATGCACATCGTGACGACGCCCTTGCGGATGCCGTCGCGGCGCATCGAGTGGAGGAGGCGGGTGGTCTGCAACGCCCCCGTCGCACCGATCGGATGGCCGTGGGCGATCGAATTGCCCTCGACGTTGACGACCTCTTCCGGGATCCCGAGCTCGCGCCGCACGGCGATCGCGATCGCCGCGAAGGCCTCGTTGATCTCGAACCGCTCGACCTCGCCGATCGACCAGCCGGCGCGTTGGAGCGCTTGGCGCACCGCCGGCACCGGGCCGATCCCGAACATGCCGGGCTCGACCGCGCCCACGCCCCAGCTCACGAGCCGGCCCATCGGCTGGATGCCGTGGCGTTCGACGAACCGCGGCGAGGCCAGGATCATGGCCGCGGCACCGGTGTTGAGGCCGGGGGCGTTGCCGGCGGTGATCGTCCCGTCCTTGCGGAAGGCTGGCTTGAGCTTCGCGAGGCTCTCGGCGGTCGTATCGGGACGGTTGTGCTCGTCCTTGGCGAACAGCTCCTCACCCTTGCGGGTCCGGATCCGCACCGGGGCGATCTCGGCCTCGAACCTGCCCGCCGCCTGAGCCGCGGCGAAGCGCTGCTGCGAGCGCAGCGCCCAGCGATCCTGTTCCTCGCGTGGGATCTGGTATTTCTGGACCAGATCCTCGGTGTGCCAGCCGGAATGCTGCCCCGAGAAGGCGTCGTTGAGGCCGTCGTGGAGCATCGCATCGTAGATCTGCGCGTGCCCCATGCGGTAGCCCCAGCGGCCGCCGTAGAGGAGGTAGGGGGCGGCGTCCATGTTCTCCATGCCACCGGCCACGGCGCTCTCGAGCAGCCCGAGCACGATCTCGGCCGCCGCCGTCGCGATCGCCTGCGCCCCCGAGCCGCACACCCGGTTGACGGTCATGGCCGGGACGTCGACCGGCAGCCCGCCGCCGAGCGCCGCCTGCCGCGCCGGGTTCATTCTGTTGCCGGCCTGGATCACGTTGCCCATGACGACCGTGCCGACGGTGGCCGGGTCGAGCTTGGCGCGCTCGAGGCTCGCCCGGATCGCGATCGCGCCGAGCTCGACCGCGGGCGTGTCCTTGAGGCTGCCATTGTAGGTGCCGATCGCGGTGCGCACCGGCGCACACAGCAAAACCGTGCTCGACGTCATGATCCCCGTCCCTCATTTCGACGCTCGAGCTTGTTCCATCGCATGACGGCCGCCGGCGGTCGAGTGCGGTTCCGCGTCACGGTACCAGGAGCTCGGCCAGCCGGCGCCGTTCGGCCACGATCTCGGCGAGCGTGGTGCGGTCGAGGACGGCGAGGAACGCCTCGAGCGCTTCGGCGAGGACCGCGCGCAGGACGCAGCCGGGCTCGAGCCGGCAGAGCCCGCTCGAGGGATCGAAGCACTCGACGAGCCGCAGATCGCTCTCGGTGACCCGCACGACGCTGCCGATGCGGATCCGCTCCGGCGACGCGCCCAAGCGGTAGCCACCGGTCCGGCCCCGCACCGAGGCGAGGAAGCCGTGCCGCGCCAAGAGGTTCGTGATCTTGCGGACGTGGCCTTCGGGGATCCGGTGGACGCGGGCGATCTCGCCCACGGTCACGAGTTCGGGGTCGCGCATCGCGGCCAGCACGAGGGCGCGCAGCGCATAGTCGGACAGTTTCGAGAGCTGCATCCTGCCTCGAGTCGCGGGTCGCGCACCCTTCGCCCCTGCCCCGAGCGGCGACCGGCCGGAACTTAGCCGGACCGGCATCGTCTCGGCAGCCCTACGGTGTCGCAGTGCCGGAGCGGAGGGTCTCGCGAGGCTCGGAGCTGCCCGGGTGCGGGCTCGGACGGAGGACGGCGGCGTAGCCGAGGCCCAGGACGAGCGCCCCGGCGATCGCATTGCCGAGACTGACCCAGAGCAGGTTGTGGAGAATTCCGGCGATGTCGAGTGTCGGAGCGATCCCGGAAAGATAGGCCGTCGCGAAAATCGTCATGTTGGCGATCGAATGTTCGAAGCCGCACGCGATGAACGCGAACAGGCACCAGAAGATCAAGATGCAGCGCGCGGTATCGCTCTGCGCCCGTTCGGAAGTCCAAAGGGCCAAGCAGACGAGCCAGTTGCAGAGGATGGCCCGGGCCAGGAGCGCAAGGGCTCCGGACTCCGCCTTGTAGAGGGCGACCTCACGCAGTAGCGAGGCGGCGGGCGCGAGGATCCGGCTGCCACCCAGAACGAACAGAGCGGCGAGAACGATCGCTCCCGACAGATTGCCGATCCACGTCCAGCCGAAAGCGAGCGCGAGCGTCGAGCCGTCGATCCGGCGCCTGAGCAGGCCGATCGTCATGGAGAGGGTGTGGCCCGTGAACAATTCGGAGCCCGCGAAGACGACGAGGGTCAAGGCGATCCCGAAGCTCGTGCCCATGACGAGTGGCCGCAAGGCCGGGTCGAGCGGCTCGCCGACCGAGAAAATCAGGAGGATACCCGCGCCCACATAGGCCCCGGCGAAGGCCGCCGCGATCGTGAAGCCGAGCGGATTTTCGCGCATCGCCCGGGCTTTGCGCTCCGCCGCATCGGCGAAGCTCGCGAAGGTCTCATCGAGCGAGCGCATCAGGCGGCCCCTCGCGCAGGGAGCTGAACGATCCGGCGTCGCGCCGCTCCGTCGGCTGGCCCGCCGGCACACAGCCGACCGAGCCAGAGCAGGAAGGCGGAGACGGCGAGCAGAAGGAGCGCGGTGCCGAGTTCGTCCTGCTCGCTGCGCAGATAGCGCAAGCAGAGCCGCTCCGGCAGTGCGGTGTAGAGCCAGCCCATCGCCGCTGCCATGGCCAGCGTCTGGGCGGCGAGCAACTGTCGGGCGAGCCAGGGAACCCGCGGCAGGCTGCGGGCCAGCGCCGCCCCGGCGATCGACAGCGACGCCAACTTGGCAGCTTCGAAGCGGAGGTCGGCGAGGCTCGCGTCGATCGACCGCGGCAGCATCCAAAAAGCCGAAATCGCAGCCGCGAGCGCGAGGCCCGTGGCACCGCCGCGGTTCCACCGGGTGGGCCCGCAGGGAGGGCCGGCCACGAGCGCCCCGGCGGCGAGCAGGAGCGGGAACTGGACGAGGAGGTGGGTGACGAGCCGCGCCTCGAGCGTCTCCCGGACGAGCCAGGCCGCGAGGAACGCGACCGATCCGGTCAGGACCCCCGGCCAGTTGTCGACCGTGCGGCTCACCGGCGGAGCTCCGCCGAGGCCCGGTCGATCTCGTCGGGGTCGAGGATCGCGGCGAAGCGGCCTCGCGCGTCGATCAGATACAGCGCCGCGTTGTGGACGTATCCACCCTCACCGTCCGGGATCACGACGACGCCCATCGCCCGAAGCAACGTGCGCAGCGCGGCCTCGTCCTCCGGCAGAGCGACCCGCCAGCGGCGCGGATCGGCGCCGTGCGCCGCCGCGTAGGCCGAGAGTGCCGCCGCATCGTCGCGCGCCGGGTCGAAGCTCACGGAGAGGAGCTGGAGCGCGGGTGCAGCACCCGCCTCTTCGAGGGCGTCTTGGATCGCCGCGAAGCTCTGTCCGAGCGCCACGCAAAGGGTCGGGCAGCTCGTGTAGACGAACTCGACGAGCATCGGCCGCCCGCCGATCGGGAGCTGGAAGCGCTCTCCCCGACCGTCGCGGAGCGTGACGGCCGGCACGGGTACCGGAGCCCGCTGCACGGCGAGCCGCCGGGCGGTTTCGCTCGTGAACGCGGCGAAGCCGTCGGTCGCGACGAAAATCGCCCCGGCGCCGGCGAGGAGGACGGCCGCGGTGGCGACCGCCGTCCGCGACACGGTCTCACCCCGCCTCGCGGGTCGCGCCCGCGGCCGTGAGCAATCCCGGCAGCGCCCGCAGGAAGAAGCCGGCGGCACCGACGAGGACGAGCATCGCGAAGAACACGGCCGGCAGGTCGTGGACGGTCCAGGAGGGCTCGTGAACCGCCCAGCGGCGTGGCACGCTCGCCGCGCCCGCTACGAGAAAGCCCAAGGTGAGTCCGGCGCCGCCGACGAGATAGGTGCCGAGGAGGAGTCGATCGCCGCCCGAGAGTCCGGCCACGTTCCGGCCATGGGCGAGCCACGAGAGTGTGCCCCAGACCATCGCCACCTGGCCCAGGATCAAATACATGTGGAAATGGCCGGGCACCCAGAGCGTGTTGTGCATCACCTTGTTGACGGCGACGATGCCGTCGATCCAGGCCGGCATCACACCCGCCGTCCACCCCGCCACGCCGAGCACGAGGAGCGAGGCCGAAAGATCGAGCCGGGCACCGGAACGGTAGAGGTAAGACAAAAGGCCGAGGGTCGTGACCGCGACGAGCGGCACGGCACTGCCGTAGGAGAGGACTTGACCGACCACGAGCGCCCAGGCCGGCATCACGGTGTCCTGGAGGAGGTGGTGGGGATAGACCGCCATGACGAACAGCAGCACGACGCTCCAGGCACCGGCGAAAACCCGGCTCGTCTTCCACGGCCGACCGGTATAGTCGGGAACGATCTCGTAGACCGCGATCACGGCCATGTAGATGGTGGCATTGATGAAGACGTGGCCGAAAAAGTAGATCATGTTCTTGGCCACGAGCGGATCGAGACCCACGCCGGGTAGGAGGATCTCGAGGATCGAGATCAGGATGACCGCCGCGCCGAAGACGAGCCCCAGCAGATCGAAGATCGTCACGGCCGCGGCGGCGACCACGGTCGGTGGCGGCACCGGGTCCTGCCGGCCGCGGAACAGGAGCGGCCAGGCGAGCGCCCGGCCGAGGCCGCCCCAAGCGGCGCGCAGGGCTCGGGCGCATTCGAGGTGGACGAGCAGGAAGCCCACGCCCACGAGCGCCAGGCCCGCGAGGTAGAGGACCGCCACGTTCGGCGACCAGACCCCGCCCGACACCGCCGGCAGCGGATAGAGGAAGGTCCAGGCGGCGGCGAACCCGCCGAGGAAGATCCCGCCCAGCATCAGCACGACGCCCGACAGGAACAGTCCGAGGAAGGCCCAGAAAGCCCGCTCGTCGAGCGTCACGTGGCGGCCGAGGAAGTGCCAGAGAATGCCGATCCCGGTGAGCCCGGCGGTGCCGACCATGCCGATCCCGTGCGCCGTCATGATCTCGTAGAAGAGGCGCGGGTCGAGCGGCAGGAGATCCGCCTGGCTCGCCTTCATGAGGAGGCCCAAGAGCATCATCACGAGGAAGACGAGACCACCCAGAACGAGCGCGAGCCGCGCCGGCTCGAAGCCGGCAACGGTACGGTCGGCCATCGTCGTCGAAGGCATCTGGACCTCCCTCTCAGCTGGTTCCCCGGACCTCGAATTCGGCCATCATCCCGTGATGGGCGAGGCCGCAATACTCTAGGCAGAGAACACGGTAGCGACCGGGTTCGGTGAACGTCCAAGCGACCTTGTTGACCCAGCCGGGCATCGCCTGGGTCTGGAAGAGGAGCCGTCCGTCCGGGTCGAACACACCGAAGCCGTGGTTCACGTCCGTGCTCGTCGCGTGGAAGACGACCGGCACGCCGGTCGGCAGCTCCGTCCGATCGAACTCCCAGGCCCACATGGAGGCGCGCACGTGGACCGGGACGACCTGCGACCCCGCCGGGACCGCGTGCGGCCAGGGCACGAGCGTGGCGATCGCGATCGGCACCCCGAGCACGGCGGAGATCCGGAGGATCCGTGAGCGGAGGGCACCGACCGCATCGCTCGGACCGCCGCCCGCCACGGGCGCGAGCCCGCGCAGGACCATGAGGAACGCCGCCGCGACCGCGGCGATCGCCGAAAGCGAGAGGACCAGGACGATTGCCTGCATCGCCGCCTCCCCCTTAACATCGATTGGCTATCGATCTTTTAACGCCGAAAAAAGCCGGGCGCAAGGGGCACCCGGCCGGTTCCGCGTCCCGCGGGTCCCTCTCAGCCGAACAGGACCTTGGGCAGCCAGAGGGCGACCTGCGGGAAGAAGAAGAGGATCGCCAGGCCGATCACCTGCAGGAGCATGAAGTCGACCATGCCGCGATAGATCCAGGCGAGCTCCCATTTGGGTGCGACCGCCTTGAGATAGTAGGCGGCCATGGCGACCGGCGGCGAGAGGAACGCGGTCTGCAGATTGACGGCGACGAGGGTGCTGAACCAGAGCAGGTCGACCTTCATCTCGGTCACCACCGGGAGAAAGATCGGCAGGAAGATGAAGATGATGGCCGGCCATTCGAGCGGCCAGCCGAGGATGAAGATGATGACCATCAGCAGGATGATGAGCGGTGTCGGGCCGAGCCCGAGGCCCAACAGCCAGTCGGCGAGCATCGTGCTGGTGCCGAGCCGGGTGAACACCGCACCGTAGATGTTGGAGGCGATCGCCAGGAAGAGCACGAGGCTCGAGGTCTCGAGGGTGTTGAAGCAGGCGTCGCGCACCTTGCGGATGTCGAAGCGGCCGTAGCCGATCATCAGGCAGATCGCGCCGAAGGCACCCATCGCCGCGGCCTCGGTCGGGGTGGCGAGGCCGAAGAGGATCGAGCCGAGCGCGGCGAAGATCACGACCGCCAGAGGCACGACACCGGTGAAGAACTCCCTGGCGATCTGGCCCCACGAGGTCGCGCGCTCCTCCGGCGGCAGGGGCGGGCCGAGCGAGGGGTCGATCTGGCAGCGGATAAGCGTGTAGGCGACGTAGAGGCCGGACAGGATCAGCCCGGGGATCAGTGCCGCGGCGAACAGCTTGATGATGGACACGCCCATGATCGGGCCCATCACCACGAGCATGACCGAGGGCGGGATGAGGATGCCGAGCGTGCCACCCGCGGCGATCGTGCCGGCGCTCAGCTTCGGGTCGTAGCCCGCCTTGATCATGGCGGGGGCGGCCATCATGCCCATGACGGTGACGGACGCGCCGATGATGCCTGTGGCGGTCGCGAAGATCGTCGCGGTCAGGAGTACGCCCAGATAGAGCGAGCCCTTGACCGGCGCCAGGATGAGCTGGAACGAGCGGAACAGGCGCTCCATGAGACCCGCCTGCTCCATGATGTGGCCCATGAAGATGAAGAGCGGCACGGCCGCCAGCGTCTCCTCCTTCATGAGCCCGATGGTCTGGAAGACCATCAGGTAGAACACCGTATCGCCGAACCCGATCAGCCCGAACACGATCGACAGGATGATGAGCGTGAAAGCGATCGGGAAACCCAGGAAGATCCCGGTGAGCAGACCGCCCAGCAGGACCAAGCCGAGGATTTCGGGGCTCACAGCGTGCGTCCGGTCGTGGCGGCGTAGGCGCTCTTGAGGAACTCGGAGATTCCCTGCACGAAAAGGAAGGCGAGCGAGAGCGGGATCACGAGCTTGAAGGGCCAGATCGGCGGCCGCCAGGGGCTCGCGTCCGAGACCTCGCGGATGTCGAGCGCGTGCAGCCCTTCCTGGAGCCCCATCCAGAAGAAGAGCGCGATGCCAGGGAAGAAGAACAGGACGTACAACGTCGCGTCCATGATGCCCCTGGTTCGCGGCGACCAGGTCTGATAGAAGATGTCGGTCCGGATGTGACCGCCCCTGTACAACGTATACGCGGCACCGAGCATGAAGTGGGTGCCGTAGAGCATGTAGCTGACGTCGTAGGCCCAGATGGTCGGCCGGTGGAAGAAGTAGCGGGCGAACACCTCGTAGACCATGGCGCCGACCAGCGGCACGATCAGCCAGCACACGATCGCACCGGTCGAGAGCGTGAAGCGGTCGATGGTGCGCACGATCTTGAGCATCGCGGCGGGCGGCGCGCCGTCGCCAGCAGGCGGAGATGCACTCACGGAGCGGATCCCGAGCTCAGAACCGAACCGATCGAGCGGCGGACGCCGCTCACCGAGGGGTCAGCCGGAGCGGCTGCGCACCGCTCCGGCACCTGTTCCCCGCGACGTCACTCGCGCTTCAGGTAGACCTTGTCCTTCCAGTAGAAGTTACCGGCGAAGTCGTAGGGCGGGAACCACGACAGCCTGAACGGGACGATCAGTTCGGCGTACTTCTTCTGGCTGTCGATCACCTTCTTGTAGAAGGGATCCTTCGCGGCGTACTCCGCCTGGATCTTCTCCCACTCGGTGAGGAAGTTGAGCAGGATCTCGTCCGGCGTCCGGTGCAGCGTGACGCCTTCCTTGATCAGGTCGAGGCAGGCCTCCGCGGTCTCCCGGTTCAGGATGAAGTTGCGCCGCACGGTCGCGTCGACCGCCGCCACCTTCATGATCTCCTGAATGTCCGGCGACAGCTTGGCCCACACGTTCTTGTTGATCACGATCTGCCCGCCGGTGACCGGCTCGTGCATGCCCGGCGTGTAGTAGTGCTTGGCGACGTTGTTCAGACCGAGCTTCTTGTCCTCGGCGCAGTTGATCCATTCCGCGCCCTCGATCACGCCGCGTTCCATGGCGGGCACGATCTCGCCGCCGGGCAGCGTCACCACCGATACGCCCAGTCTGCCGTAGGTCTCGGCCCCGATGCCGTAGATCCGGTACTTGATGCCCTTGAGCTCGTCGAGATTCTTGATCGGCTTCTTGAACCAGCCGAGGCCCTGCGGGAAGTCGGTCGGGGTCGGGAAGCCCACCACGTTCATCTTGAGGACGTTGCGGTAGAACTCCTCGAGCAGCTCCATCCCACCGCCGTCCAGGTACCAGCCCCAGTAGTCGTAGCCATCGAGGCCGAACACCGGCCCGTGCGACATCGGGATGCCGGCCAGGCTCTTGCCCAGGATGTAGCCGAACGGCGAGGCACCGACGTCCAGCACGCCGCGCGACGTCGCGTCGAACACTTCGAACGCCGGGACGATCGCGCCGGCCGGCAACGCCTCGATCTTCACCCGGCCACCGGTCATCTTCTCGACGTTTTCGGCCCAGAGCTTGAAGATCAGATGGAAGTTGGCGGATGCCGGATGCGAGGACTGCCCCTTCAGGCGGAGGGGTCGGTCGGCGGTCTGCGCATCCACCGTCGTGCCCCAGGCAACGAAGGCGCCGAGCGCCAGCGCCGCCAGCTTGACGATCGCTCGGGTCATGGCCGTGGCCTCCCTGGTTTCTTGCATGGCTGACGTGACCGAGGAGCACGGGAACGATGCGGGACAGGGCTGCACGTGTCAATCGGCGGCACCCCGGTGCGGATCCGAGCGCGCTCGCCGGGCGCTCGCCGCCCCGATCCGTGGTGGCCGTGAGCCGTGAGAAATGCCGGCGTGTCGGTCGCCCCGGCAACGACCCATGCCGCCCGCCGAATTGACGGTACGCCGCCGTGTCGGGCATGGAAATGCGATCGGCGGCCGACGAACGTCCTCGGGACGAAGGGCAAGAAGCGCGATGTCGGCGCTCGAGCGCCCGTTCCGGCGAGCCGCGTGGCACCTCCGGCACGGCCCGCCGCGCGCTCGGCCCGGCTTCGCCATCGGCAACCTGCTGGCCGCCCTGCGCGAGCTGTTGCCCTTTCACTTCGACCGGACCTGGGGTGTCGACCCCACGGGGGCGCTGCCGCCCGGAGCGCTGTTCGCTCCCGACGCGCTCGCCGATCGACGCGGCTACCAGGCCACCACACCCCCGCACTGGCGCGCCGTCCTGCGCGCCGTGCCGGTGTCGGTGGACCGGCTCGCACTGGTCGACGTCGGCTGCGGCAAGGGCCGCGTCCTGCTGCTGGCCCTGCGCCATCCGTTCCGCTCGATCCTCGGGGTCGAGGCGGATCCCGGGCTCGCCTCGGTGGCGCGCGCCAACCTTGTCCGCTGGCGCGGAGCCCGGCGCTGCACCGAGGTCGCGGTGATCGAGGGCGGCGCCACGGCGCTCGCCTGGCCGCGCGGACCGGTCCTGGTCTTCTTTTACAACAGCTTCGCCGGCGCGAGCCTGGACGCCCTCCTCGACCGATTGGAGGCGGCCCACGATGCCGGCACCCGGCCCCTCCTGTTCGTGTACAGCAACCCGGTCGAGGAAGACCGCGTGCGCGCTCGGCCGCGCTTCCGACCGCTTCTCCGGAGCCGGTCGCGGCCCGTGCTGCTCTGGCCGGGCAATCGGACGTTCGCCCTTTTCATGGTCGAGGGGGCGACAGCCGATTCGAGGCAATGGCCAAGCGTCAGGATTTCATAGCTTGTCTTAGGCTTCTGTTCATGTTATGAAGACCTCCGTCAGCGCATCGGGGGTCCCATGGCCTCGCCACCATCCTCGCCCGTCCGTACCCGAACCGTCCGCCGTCGCGCCCAGGCAGGTCCGCCGCCGCGTCCACCGTCCCTGCGCTCGCTCGCCGCGCGCCTGCTCCCGCCCCGTCCCCGCAAGGCGCGCGGTCGCCGGCGCCCTTCGCCGACCGTCTTGCCGGCGCCTCCTCGGGCGCTGAGGTGAAGGGGACAACAAGGCGGACCCAGGGAGAAGGCGCCATGTTCGGGAGCGCGCGCGTCACGGCCATCATCGGCTCGGCCGTCTTCGGCGGGTGGCTCGCCTGCGGCGGGGCCACGGCCGAGACCCCGAGCGTCTCGCACACCGAGCCGAACGCGCGCAGCGTGGCGGTGATCGAGGAGATCATCGCGGCGTTCGAGAAGGCCAACCCGGGCATCCGGGTCGAGCAGGAGGCGATCGCCTGGGGTGATCTCGACGCCAAGATGCAGGCGGCACTCGCCGCCGGCGCCCCTCCGGACATCGCCCACGGCCAGACCTACGTCGAGCGCTCGCTCTCGGCGAAGGGGCTGCTCGTCCCGATCGACGAGGTGATCAAGTCGATCGGGGAGGAGGACATCTACCCCGTCGTCCGCAAGCTCGACTATCACAGTGGACATTATTGGGGACTGGCGCACGCGATCGGCACGGATCTGATCATCTATCGCAAGGATTTCTACCGGGCGGCTGGACTCGACCCCGACAAGGCGCCGGCCACCTGGGCCGAGTGGCTCGAACAGCTCAAGAAGCTGACCGTCGACACCAACGGCGACGGCAAGCCCGACCGCTACGGCCTCGATCTCGCCGGCCCCGGCTTCTTCATCGACGAGGAGGTGTACATGTGGGTCGGCTCGAACGGTGGCCGGCTCTTCCAGGACAATGGCCGACCGAACCCGACGAGCCCGCCGGTGCTCGAAATGCTGAGCTTCTGGAAGCAGTTGCACGACCGCTGCCTGCCGCCGGAATGGCTGAGCCACGGCTATCTCGACACCTTCGCCAACCTGGCGCCAACCTGGCGACCGGCAAGACCGCCTGGATCCTCGGCTGGGGGCGGGGTACCGACTATTTCGAGAAGTACGCGCCCGATGTGGTCGCCAGGGGCGACATCGGCGTGTTCCCGACCAAGCCCGTGGGACCGTCGGGCCGGACCTTTCTCACCCAGCTCGATTCAGAGCCCTGGATGGTCTTCAAGGACGACGATGGCGCGAAGGAGGAGATCGAGTTCCTCAAGTTCTTCATGCGTCCCGAGAACTACCGGCGCTACATCCAGACCGTGCCCGTCCATTTCTTCCCGATCACGAAATCCATGCAGGCGGATCCCCAGTATCTGGCCACACCGGATTTCCAGAAGTGGAAATTCTGGGTGGACGCGCAGCAGAACGTGATCGCCAATCACGACCCGAAGCCCTCGATGATCACCAACTGGAAGGATCTCGACCTGCCCTACATCCAGGAGGTCGCGGGCTCGGGGAGCCTGATCGACATGGTCACCGACGTCGTCAAGAACGGGCGGACACCACAGGACGCGGCGAGGCGGGCCCAGGATCGGACCGAGCTGCTGATCACCCAGCTCGGCTACAAGCGTTGGTGAGGCGCCCGGGCCGGCGGCGGGCGCGCCGGTCCCGGCGAGCGATGTCGAGCGAGCCCGACCGATGGCGGCGGTGCGAGGGACGGAGCGAACGATCGCCTGGCGGGAACGCCGCCTCGCGGAGCGCCGCGTGCCGCAGTGGCTCTGGGGCTGGCTCCTCCTCGCACCTGCGCTGCTGCTGGTCCTGGGCCTGATCCTCTATCCCGTCGCCTACTCGTTCTGGCTCAGCCTGCACAGCAAGCATGCCTACCTGCCCGTGCAGACCTTCGTCGGCCTGGACAACTACCTGTTCTTCCTGACCCAGGATCGCGAAGGCTTCTGGCGCTCGCTCTGGCTCGGCACGATCTACGCGGTCGGCTCGGTCGCGCTGCAGGTCGTGGTCGGCGTGGCCGCGGCGCTGGTTCTCAACGAGAGCTTCCTCGGCCGCACCTTCGTGCGCGGGCTGCTGCTCTTCCCCTACATGGTGCCGACGATCGTCGTGGTCATCCTGATGCGCTGGGTCCTCAACGATTCCTACGGGATCGTACCCTGGCTCCTGCGCAGCGTCGGGGTCGGCGCGCCGGGCTTCTTCACCGGCGAGATGATGATGCTCACCTTGGTGCTCATCAGCACCTGGACCTTCTTCCCCTTCGTCCTCATCGGCGTCCTCGCACGCCTGCAGACCATCGACCCCGACCTCTACGCCGCCGCGGAAATCGACGGGGCCGGGGCGATCCGTCGCTTCCTCCACGTCACCCTGCCGCAGATCGCGAGCGTGCTGTTCGTACTGGTGCTGCTGCGCGTGATGTTCATGTTCACCAAGTTCGACATCATCTGGCTGCTGACCGGCGGGGGTGGGATCGGTTGGTTCGTGCGCACCCTCCCGGTCTACACCTTCATGAAGACCTTCCAGGAGCTGCAGGTCGGCGCCGGCGCCCGCCTCTCGGTGATCATGTTCCTGATCCTGACGGGCTTCGCCGTGGTCTACTTCAGGCTCTTCAGGGAGCGCTCGGAGGAGGGCTCTTGAGCGGCCGGCCGGGGCGCGCCCGCGGACCGGGCTTCACCCTCTGGATCCACGGCGCCGCCGCCCTGCTCGCCCTGCTCTGTGGTTTCCCGCTGCTCTGGATGCTGCTCACCTCGCTCGAGCCGGACGCCGAGATCCTGACCGGCGAGCCCCTGCTGTGGCCGAGCCGCCTGCAGCTCGACGCCTACGCCCGCCTGTTCTCGGAAACCGGCTTCGCCATCTACTTCTGGAACTCGATCAAGGTCGCCGGCACCGCCACCCTCCTCACGATCCTCGTCGCCACGCTCGCGGCCTACGCCGTCACCCGCTTCCGGTTCCCCGGTCGCGAGCTCGTCGCCGGTACCATGCTGTTCACCTACATGTTCGCGCCGATCATGATCGTGGTGCCGTTCTACATCATGGTCCGGTCGGCCGGGCTCATGAACACCCACACCGGCCTCGTGCTCTCCTACACCGCCTTCTCCCTGCCCTTCTCGATGTGGCTGCTGCGCTCGTTCTTCCGCTCGATCCCGCTCGAGCTCGAGGAGGCGGCGATGATCGACGGCGCCTCGCGGCCGCAGGCCGTGGCGCGGATCATCGTGCCGCTCGCCCTGCCCGGCGTGATCGCCGTCTCGATCTTCACCTTCATCGTGGCGTGGAACGACTACCTGTTCGCCCGCGTCCTGATCAGCTCCGACCGGCTCAAGACCCTGCCGGTCGGCATGAACGATCTGTACAACGCCACCGTCACGGACTGGGGCATGATGATGGCGGCGGGCGTGGTGATCACCATCCCGGCGCTGGTCTTCTTCGTCCTCGTGCAGCGCTGGCTGATCGCCGGCTGGGGGGCGGGCGGCGTCAAGGGCTGAGCCACGCGGTCGGAGCCGGCGCACGCGGCCGCGACACGGGGTGGCGCCTGCGGCGCCGGGGCCACGGAACGGTCGCGCCGGCGCCGCGGGATACGTGCTCGTACCGAGGGGTGACGAAGCGGGGTTGATCTCGACCGGCCAAATCGGGATCCTGCCATGGCGGCGCGATCTCGGCGCAGGGAGCGCGCACGCCTTTTGGGCAGGAGACGCCAGTGGTCGAGCAGCGCATGCTCGCGCGCGCCGTCGGCGCGGCGCCGGCCGCGGGCGAGCCGTCCGTCGCCGCATCATCGCCGGAGGTCGGCCTCGGCTGGATCGCCGACGTTCTCCGGCGCAATCTGTACCTGGTGCTCGGCACGGTGCTGGCGGTGGATCTGGCGGTCGCGGCTTGGCTCGCCGTCCGCCCGCAGGTCTGGACGGCCTCGGCCGAGCTCCTCATCGAGGCCGACGACCGCGGCTTCGGGAATCTGCGCGACGAGATCGACCTGCGCATCGATCGGCTGCAGCCGGCCGACGTCGAGAGCGAGGTCAAGGTCCTTGCCTCGCGCCGGCTGGCGCTCCGCGTGATCGAGCAGGAGCGGCTCGCCGAGGTGGTCGAGCCCGAACCGGCCCAACAGCGCCTGCGCGGGCTCCTCGCCGGCGCCGGCGAGTGGCTGCTCGACTGGGTGGCCGGGGTCCGCTCCAGCTTCGCGGGCTACCCGACCGATCTCGCCGCCCGGCTGCCCGACGAACGCGAGGTCGCGGCACCCGCGCCGGAGGCCGTGCTCGAGCGCTTCGAGCAGGCGCTCGCGATCCACCGCGACCCGCTCGCGCGGGTGGTGACCGTCGCCTACACCGCGGCCGATCCGGCGCGCGCCGCGCGCGTCGCCGACGCGGTCGCCCGCCTCTACCTCGACGAGCGCGTCGCGACCCAGCGCGAGGCGCTGCAGCAGACCGCGCGCTACCTGGAGGAACGCCTCGCCGTCGTCGCCCGCGAGCTCGAGGAGGCGGAGCGGCGGGTGAAGGCCTACCAGAGCGATACCGGTCTCTACGCGGTCGAGGGCGCCTCGGCGCTGGAGCGGCGCTACGCCGAACTCGGTCGTGAGCTCACCCAGGCGACCGTGCAGCTCGCCGACGCCAAGGCGAGGCTGACGCAGCTCGAGGCGGCGCGCGCCGGTCGCGGCCTCGCCGGGCTGCGCGAGGTGGCGGGCTCGCCGGTCGTGGGCGACCTGCGTCGCCAGGAAGCCGAGCTGGCGCGGCGCATCGCCGATCTCGGCACCCAGTACGGGCCGCGCCATCCCCTCATGCAGAACGCCCGTGCCGAGCTCGACGACATCCGCCGCTCGATCGCCGCCGAGATCGACCGGATCGCCACCTCGCTCGCGAGCGAAGTCGCGGTGGCCGAGGGCCGGGTCGCCCGCCTGCAGGCCGAGGTCGCCGAGGCCGAGCGGCGTCTCGCCACGGTCGGCTCGAGCCAGGTCGCGCTGGAGGAGCTGACCCGGCGCGCCGAGGCCGCGCGGAAGGTGTACGAGACCATGCTCGACCGCTACAGAAGGGCGAGCGAACAGCAGAACCTGCTGCGCCCCGCGGCACGGATCATCTCGCCGGCGACGCCACCGAGCCGTCCTGCCAACAGCCCGAAGGCCCTGGTGCTGGCCTTCACCACGCTGGCCGGCGCAGGGCTCGGCTGCGGCTTCGCCTTCCTGCGCGAGCTGCGTCGGCGCAGCTTCCTCACGAGCAGCGAGCTCGAGCGCGAGCTCGGGTTGCCCGTCCTGGCGGCGCTGCCCGCTCTCCAGGCCGAGCAGGTGGACGGCGCCGATCGGCCGGACCAGCCCTCCGCACCGCTGGCGGTCGCCTACCGCGAGGCCGTGCAGCGGGTCGCCTCCCGCCTCCTCACCGATTCGCAGGACCGGGGAGCCCGGCGCGGACGTGTGGTCGGGCTCACCTCGGCCTTCCCCGGCGACGGCAAGACCACGCTGGCCCTGGCCCTGGCGAGGCAGTTCGCCCGCAGCGGCCGTCGGACCCTGCTGATCGACGCCGATCTCCGGCGCCGCTCGCTCGACACCCTGCTGGCCGTGCCTCCCGACCAGCCGGGCCTCGTCCAGGTGCTGATCGGCCAGTGCAGGGTGATCGACCGCGCCCTCCTGAGCGAGACGGCCTCGGGCCTGCGGATCCTGCCGGCCGGTGGCTCGCCCGAGAGCCCACAGGACCTGCTCGGCTCCCCACAGGCGCGCATCCTCCTGGGCGCGCTGCGCGAGCTGTGCGACGTCGTGGTGGTGGACCTGCCGCCGGTGCTGGCGGTGAGCGACGCTCTGGCGGTCGCCCGCGCGCTCGACGAGGCTCTGCTCGTGGTGCGCTGGGACCGGACCCCGCGTGACGCCGCGCGGGCGGCGCTGCGCGAGTTGCGCGCGATCGAGCTGCCGGTCGCGGGTGTCGTGCTGAACGCGGTCGATCTGCGTGCCTACACCCGCTACGGCAGTCCCGACCATCTCCGCTACACGGCGCACTACGCCCACTACTACACCGGCCGCGGCTGAGCGCGGGGACCGGGAGCATGCGGGTCGTCTGCCTCCAGACCGGGCCGCTCGACTATTCGGTGGAGTTCGCTCGGGCCGCCGCGCCGCACGCCGACCTCCTGTTGGTCGGCGCGGCGCAGGAGCTCGCCCGCCTCGAAGGCGGACCGCCCGACGGCCCGGCGCTCGCCCCCCTGCCCTGGCCGCGCCATCGCAGCCTCGCCAACCTGCGCCTGCTGCGCGATGTGCTCGCGGCGATCCGTGGACATCGCCCGGATGTCGTGCACTTCCTCGGCGATTCGACCCTCTGGCTGAACCTCGCCCTGCCCTTCCTGCGGCACCTGCCACGGGTGGTGACGATCCACGACGTGCATCTGCACCCGGGCGACGTGCAGTCGCGCCGGGTTCCGCGCCTGACGGTCCACCAGCTGCGGCGCAGCGCCGATCTGCTCGTGGTCCACGGCGCCGAGCAGCAGCGCCTCGCCATGGCCCAGCTCGGTCGGCCCGCCGCCGACGTGCGCGTCGTCCCGCACCCGGCCCTGCTCCGCTACGCCCAGCTCGCCGCCCGGCTCGGGCTCGAGGCACGCCGGGGCGGGGCGCCGCGCGTCCTCTTCTTCGGACGCCTGATGCGCTACAAGGGGCTCCCGCACCTGCTCGCGGCATGGCCCGCGGTCGCGGCGGCGGTGCCCGGGGCGGCCCTGGTCCTGGCCGGCAGCGGGCCGGATGCCGCCTGGGTCGAGGCCGCGCGCCGCGGGCTGCCAAACGTGGAGCTCGTCGACCGCTATCTGGACGACCGCGCGACGGCGCAGGCCTTCCTCGACGCCGACCTCGTGGTGCTCCCCTACATCGAGGCCTCGCAGAGCGGCGTGCTCGCGCTCGCCGCCGCGTTCGGCCGCCCCGTGGTGGCGAGCGATGTCGGCGACCTCGCCGCGACCGTGCGGTCGACCGGCATGGGGGTGCTGGTCCCGCCGGCCGATCCGGCCGCACTCGCCGCGGCGCTGATCGCCGTCCTGGCCGATCCGGCCGAGCGGGCTCGGCTCGGACGGCTGAGTGCCGCAGCCGCCGCCGGCCCGTTGGGGCCGGAGACCGTCGGTCGGTTGGCTGCCGGGATCTACGCCGATGCGGTCGCCCGTCGTGCCGCGCGGCTCGCCGCCTGAGCGCCCGGCCCCGGCCGGCCCGACATCAGGGCGGGCCGGGCGCCGCGCCAGCGAGTGCACGGCGATGGAGCTCGGCCAGGCGGTCCGCGTAGCGGTCGATCGTGAACCCCTCGAGATAACGTCGCCGCGCCGCTTCGCCCAGCTGCACCCGCAGCGTCGGCTCGTCGAGCAGCCGCCCGATCGCGCCGGCGAGCCGGGCAGCGTCTCCGGGTCGAACCAGGAGCGCCTCCCGGCCGTCGGTCACCGCCTCGCCGTGCGCGCCGACTTCCGTCGCCACGATGGCGAGACCGTGCGCCATCGCCTCGAGCAGGGCCATGGCCTGCCCTTCGGCGTGCGAGGGCAGCACGAGGATGTCGCCCTCCCGCAGGAGCTGCCACGTCTCCTCGTGGCCGAGCCAGCCGTGGAAGCGGCACCGATCGCCGACCCCGAGCCGAGCGGCCTCCGCGCGGAAGCGCTCGACCTCACCGCCGCCGGCCAGATCGAGCTGCCAGTCGCGGTCGCGCAGTGCCGGCGTGGCGAGGGCTGCGAGCAGCTCCGGCACACCCTTGCGCGCGCTCAGATGCCCGAGGAAGAGCAGCCGCACCGGCCGCGCCCCGGTGGCTCGGGCGCGCTGCGGGCCCGGATCGGGCACGGCGTTGTGCAGGACGGCCACACGTTCTCGATCGACACCGAGCCCGGTCACGACGAGGTCCCTGTCGCGCTCGCCGAGGACGATGCAGAAGCGCGCGCGGCGGAACATCCGAACGATCAACGCCCGCTGCCAGGCCGGACGCCGGGCGAGATCGGCGGCGTAGTCGAAGTCGTGCAGGTGAACCATGGTCGGCAGCCGCAGGAGCTCGGCCCAAAGGCCGAGGATCACCTTGCGCACCGTGCTGCCGCGACCGGCCACGTTCAGGTGCAGCAGGTCGAGCCGCCCGCCGAGCCGCGCGCGTGCGATCCGTCCGAGGCTCCGGACCAGGTGGAGGGGCGCGAGGAGGAGCGATCCCGAGCCGCGCGCATCGATCACCTCCCAGGCCGGTCCCTCGCCGGAAGCATCCCAGGCGCGCGCGGCGTAGAGCATGATCCGCCCGATGCCGCCGAACTCGAAGCCGCCGGGCATGGCGAGCCCGACCCGCGGCCAACGCGGCGGCCGCGCGGTCCCTCGGCCGTCCGTCGCGACGCGGGTCGTCGGTGCCGTCGTCACGGCGTGTCCTGCTCCGGTCCGGGATGGCCGGCCGGGCTCGGCCCGCCATCTACCGCCGGTAGATCCTGGCAGCGTGGCCTGCCCGCCCGCAAGTCCACGGACGGCGCATGAGCGGAACGTCGCGCCCATCCGTGGCGGGCTCGGTGGCATGGGCCGGCCTCGAGAGCGGGCTCTCGCTCGCCATCTCGGTGGGCTCCGTGCTGGCCATCGCCCGCCTGCTCGGAGCGAGCGAGTTCGGCCTCGGTTCGCTCGCGCACGGTCTCGTGCAGATCCCGCTGGTCCTCGTGGGCAGCCTCGTGCACGACGCCCTCGTGCAGCGGGCCGAGCTCAGCGAGGCCCACTGGCGTGCCGGCTGGATGGCCTCGCTCGCCGCCGGGCTCCTGCTCACGGTGCTCGCCCTTGCGAGCGCGCCATTCCTCGCCTCGCTGTTCGACGAGCCGCGGCTCGGCCCGTTGATCGCCGCCTTCGCACCTCTTCTGCTGCTCGAAGCGATCAGCTCGCCGCTCCTGGCCCTGCGCCGTCGTGGGCTCGATTTCGGCGGCGTCGCGCGCCGCCTGCTGCTGGGCCGCGGGCTGGGTGCCGCGGTCGGCGTCGTGGCGGCGGTCGCCGGCGCCGCCGCCTGGGCGATCGTCGCCCAGCAGCTCGTGGCGGCGGGCTCGATCGCGCTCCTTCTGCAGGTCCGCGGCCCGGCCCGGCCGCGCGGGCCGCTCGACCGGGCAGCGCTGCTCGAGCTCCTGCGCTTCTGCCGGCCGATCGTGTTGACCCAGCTCGTGATCCAGGGCAGCGAGCGGCTGTTCCTCGCCTATGTCGGGCACCAGCTGAGCCTCGCCGCCGCCGGCTACTGGAGCCTCGCCGTCCGGCTCGTCGAGAACATCGCGGGCGTCGTCATGACCGCCCTCTACCATGTCGGGCTCGCGTTCCTCAGCCGTCTGCAGGCCGACCGGGCGACGCTGCTGGTTCGCCTCGACGGCTCCCTCCGCCTGCTCATGCTGGCTGCGGTTCCGGCGGTCGCAGGCCTTCTCGTGACCGCCGACCTCCTCGTGACGGTCGCGGTCGGGCCCGGATGGACGCCGGCCGCCTCGGCCGTGCAGATCCTGGCGCTCGGCGCCCTTCTCCTGCTGCGCCGGCTGCTCCCGACGGTGGCCCTCACCGCGGCGGGCCGGCCCCGTGCCAGTCTCGACGCCTACGTGCTCGAGAACGGGCTGACCCTGCCGCTCCTGTTCCTCCTGGGCCCGGTGGCGTTGCCGGCCGTGGCGACGATCCGGGCGGCGCGCGCCGCGTTCGGCTACCTCGTGGTGGTGCGGGCCGCAGTCCGTGATCTCGGGCGGACGTGGCGCACCGAGCTCGGCTCGCTCGCCGCGGACCTGGCGGCGCTCGCCGCGGGCGTCGCGGGCGGGGTGCTGGTGCGCGAGCTGGCCGCGCAGG
>JBBIIE010000014.1:0-41487 GCA_037446605.1 Geminicoccaceae bacterium
GAGCGGGTCGCCGCTCTGCCGACCGGCGCCGACGAGGCGCAGGCGGGCCCGGCCGGGTCTCGGGCGGATCGCGGCAAGGAGGCCGATCGCGATCTCGGCTCGGGGCAGGGTGGGTCGGCCGCGGGTACCGAGGGGGCAGGCGAGCCGCCGGGTTTCGCGCCGGGTTCGGTCGACAATCCCCTGCCGCGCTACCCGACGGTCGCGCGCCGGCGCGGCATCGAGGGGACGGTGACGCTCGAGGTGCGGGTCGACGGCGCGGGACTGCCGGAGAGGGTGGCGCTCGCCCGCTCGAGCGGCTCGTCGCTGCTCGACGAGGCGGCGCTCGAGGCGGTGCGTCGCTGGCGCTTCCGCCCGGCGCTCCGGGCCGGCGAGCCGGTCGCGGGCATCGTGACCGTGCCCATCACGTTCCGTCTGTTGGAGCCGGAGCGGGCGGCATTGCGGTGACCGGCCCTCCCCGATAGCGTCTCCCTCGGGTCCTCCGCGGGAGCGGGTCATGGCGAAGAACAAGAAGCGCAAGGACGCCGAGCCGCCCGAGCCGGCGGACGACCGGTCCGCCCCGAAGCCGACGGGTGCCGGGGACGTTCGTCCGCCGAAGATGAAACGGCAGGACTTCGAGACGGAGCTCGAGAAGCTCCAGGTCGAGCTCGTCCGGCTGCAGGAATGGACGGTGGCGACGGGGGCCAGGATCGTCGTGGTCCTCGAGGGCCGCGACACGGCCGGCAAGGGCGGGGTGATCGCGCGGATCCTCGACCGGACGAGCCCGCGGGTGTTCAAGCACGTGGCGCTCCCCAAGCCGTCCGATCGCGAGCGCAGCCAGCTCTACATGCAGCGCTACATCGCCCACTTCCCGGCCGCCGGCGAGATCGTGCTGTTCGACCGGTCCTGGTACAACCGGGCCGGGGTGGAGCCGGTGATGGGCTTCTGCACGCCCGAGGAGACCGACCGGTTCCTCCAGGTGACGCCCTTCTTCGAGCGGCAGATCGTCGAATCGGGCATCCGTCTGATCAAATATTTCCTCGAAGTGAGCCAGGACGTCCAGCTCGAGCGCTTCCGCTCACGGCTGACCGACCCGGTGAAGCATTGGAAGCTCAGCCCCATGGACGTCGAGGCGGTGCGGCGGTACTGGGACTACACGAGGGCCTACCAGCGTATGCTGGATGCCACCGACACCGAGTTCGCGCCCTGGTACCTCGTCGATTTCGACGACCAGCGGCGCGGCCGGCTCGCCCTCGTCCGCCACCTGTTGAGCCTGATCCCCTACGAGCCGGTACCGCAGGACCTGCCGGCGATGCCGAAGGTCCCGAAGCGGCCGGCGGACGTGCCCGCCCAGCTGCGGGTCTTGCGCCGCGTGCCGCTCGACGTCTGATCGGGCTGCGGGAGCGCGGCCGGCTCAGGCGCCGGCCCACTCGATCTCGATCCGGAGCCACCCCTGCGCCGTGACGACCGCCCGATCGCCGGGCCGCAACAGCACGGTCGTCGTGGTCGATTCGACGAGCGCCGGCCCTTCGATCCGCTGATCGGGGGCGAGGCGCTCCATGTCGAAGACCGGCACTGCACGCCAGCCCTCGAGGAAGATCGACCGTTCGGCCACGGGTGGTGCGGGCGGGCCGGCCGGACGCGCCGGCTCTTCGGGCGGGGCGTCGAGCTCGCCCACCACCGCGACCCGGACGTTGACGAGCACGGGCGCCCGGTCGGGCAGGCTGTAGGTGTAGAGCTCCTCGTGGCGGCGGTGGAAGGCGGCCGCGATCCGCTCCAGGAGGTCGGGGGCCTCCCAGGGGATCGGGTCGAGGTCGACCGGGATCTCGAAGATCTGCTCGCCGTAGCGCATGTCGGCGGTCCGGTGGATCCGCACCGGCCCCGTGAACCCCGCGGCGGCGAGCCGGGCGCGGCCTTCGCGCTCGAGCTCGGCGAACAGATCGCGCAGCTCGCGCGCCTCGAGCGCGTGCGCCTCGGCGACGTGCGAGCGGGCGAGCTCCACCCGCAGATCGGACGCGAGCATGCCGTAAGCCGAGAGAACGGACGCGAGCCGCGGCACGACGATCCGGCTCATGCCGAGCTGGCGCGCCACGGCGCTCACGTGGAGCCCGGCCGCTCCACCGAAGGCCAACAGCGCGAAGCCGCGCGGATCGACGCCGCGGCGGACCGAGACGAGCCGCACGCCTGCGGCCATCTTGGTGTCGATGACGCGCTGGATGCCGGCCGCGGCGGTGGTGAGATCGCAGCGCAGCGCCTCGGCGATCCGGCCGACCGCGCGCTCGGCCGCGGCCCGATCGAGCCGCATCCGGCCACCCGCGAACCGCTCGGCGTCGAGATAGCCCAAGAGGAGGTCGGCGTCCGTGACGGTCGCCTGCACGCCGCCGCGGCCGTAACAGGCGGGGCCGGGATCGGCACCGGCACTCTCCGGACCGACCTGGAGGATCCCGCCTTCGTCGACCCGGGCGATCGAGCCGCCGCCCGCGCCGATGCTCACGATGTCGAGGCTGGAAAGCGCGATGCGCTGACCGGCGAGCCGCCGGTCGGCGGCGATGCTCGCCCGCCCGCCGCGGACGAGCGCGATGTCGGTCGAGGTGCCGCCCATGTCGAAGGGGACGAGATCGGGCAGCGCCAGGACCCGCGCCACCTGCTGCGCCGCGGCGATCCCACCGGCCGGGCCGGAGAGCACGGCACCGGCGGCGAGCCGCACGATCTCCTCGATCGTCGCGACCCCGCCGTGGCTCGTCATGACGAGCACCGGGCCGCCGTAGCCGGCGGCGCGCAGCCGCTCCTCGAGCCTGCCGAGATAGCGGGCGAGTGCCGGCTGGACGTAGGCGTTGACGACGGTCGTCGAGAGTCGCTCGAACTCCTTGATCTGGGGGAGGACCTCGCTCGAGAGCGAGACCGGGACGCCGGGCAGGAGGCGTTCGAGGGCCGCCCGGGTCGCGCGCTCGTGCGTGGGGTCGCGCCAACCGTGCAGGTAGCAGACGGCGACCGATTCGACCCTTTCCTCGCGCAACCGGCCAATCGCCCGCTCGAGCGACGCGTCGTCGAGCGGCACCTCGACCCGCCCGTCGGCACGGATCCGCTCGCGGACGCCGAGCCGGAGCCGACGCGGGGCGAGTGGCTCCGGCGGCGGCTGGCGCAGATCGTAGCGGTCGTCCTTGAGCCCCTCGCGCATCTCGAGGACGTCGCGGTGGCCCTCGGTCGTGAGCAGGCCGACCTTGGCCCCCTTGCGCTCGAGGAGCGCGTTCGTCGCGACCGTGGTCCCGTGGACGATCCGCTCGGTGCGGGCGAGGAGCGTCGCGCGGTCGAGGCCCATCGCCTCGGCGAGGCGGGAGAGGCCTTCGAGCACGCCGATCGACTGGTCCTGGGGGGTCGAAGGTGACTTGGCGTGGTGGAGGCGGCCCGTGGCGTCCACCGCCACGAGATCGGTGAAGGTTCCACCGACGTCGATGCCGATCCGGATCATCGACCGGCCTCCGCAGCGTCCTCGACATGGCCCTCGGCCCGATCGCGCGCGCGGGCCGCGGCCGAGCGCCGGGCCGGATCGCCCCAGCCGCCACCACCACCCGAACGGGCGACGAGCACGTCGCCGGGTCGGACGACGATCCCGACTTCCTTGGTCTTCAAGATCCGCTCCGAGCCGTCGACCGAGCGCAGCCGGTAATCGTGCGGCGCGCCGTCTCGTCCACCCACGATCCCGCAGGCACCGTGGCGAACGCCGTCACCCGCGGTGTTGGCGACCGCGGGCTCCGCGACCTCGATCCGCATCTCGAGGATCGCGCCCGGGCCACCCCGGTGCTCGCCGTCCCCGCCGCTCCCGGGTCGCAGCTCGTGGCGGGCGAAGAAGAGCGGGAAGCGGACCTCGTGGACCTCGAGCGAGCCGAACTTGATCCCACCCGCCGCCTGCCACTCGCCGGCCGCGGGCCAGCCGTCGCCGGCCGCCGAGGCACCACCCCCCGGCCGGGCCTGGAAGAGGTGCCACAAGAAGGGCCGGCCGTTCCGGGGATCGGTGCCCTTGAGCGCCACCCGGAAGCGGCGGCCCCAGCCGGCCATCGCGCGTTCGGGGCAAGCCGGGGCGAGTGCTTTGACGATCGCCTCGATGATCTCCTGCCCGCAATGGTTCGTGCAGAGGGTCACGGGCCGCCCTTCGCGCGGATGCACGACCGTGCCTTCCCGGACCTTCATCGTGAGTGGGCGGAAGGCGCCGTCGTTCTTCGGGATGTCGGCGTCGATCAGATAGGCGAGCGCGACCACGCAGGCGGAATAGCTGTTCGGGTAGGAGGAGTTGATGAAGCCGCCGCACTCCGGGTCGCTTTCCGAGAGATCGACCTCGAGGTCGCTGCCGCGCTTGGTGACCGTGGCGCGGATCGTGACGTCGCGGCGGCCGTGCCCGTCGTCGTCGAGCACCGCCTCGCCGCGATGGACCCCGTCCGGCCAGCTCGCGAGGATCGCCCGCACGCGCCGCTCGGCGCCGTCGAGCACCGCCTCGACCGCTTCGAGCGCCACCTCGGTCCCGAGCTCCTCGAGGAGGGCCTCGAGCCGCCGGGCGCCGAGCCGGGCCGAGCCGATCATCGCCGCGAGATCGCCCTTGAAGTCGCGCGGGTGCCGGACGTTGAGGGCCAGGAGGTCGAGCACGTCCTCGCGCAGCACACCACCGTCGCAGAGGCGGAGCGGCGGGACCCGGATGCCCTCCTGCCAGATCTCCGTGGCGGCCGGGTTGTAGGCGCCGTGGGTCGCCCCGCCGATGTCCGATTGGTGGGCGCGGTTGATCGCCCAGAAGAGGTGCCGGCCAGCGGCGAAGACCGGCACGAAGGCGGTGAGGTCGGGGAGGTGGTTGCCGCCCCGGTAAGGGTCGTTGAGGAGGAACACGTCGCCCGGGCGGATCGTGCCTTCGAAGGCCGCCTGCACCGAGCGCACCGCGAAGGGGAGGGCGCCCACGTGGATCGGCACGTGCTCGGCCTGGGCCACGAGCCGGCCCTTCGGATCGGCGAGCGCGGTCGAGAAATCACGCGAGGAGTTGAGGATCTGGGAATACGAGGTGCGCAGCATCGCCTCGCCCATCTCCTCGACGATCCCGTGCAGGCGGTGCTGGACGACCGAGACGGTGATCGGGTCGACGGGCATGGCAGGGCTCCGCGCTGCGCGGCCCGGGCGGCCGCGCGCGTGGGCTTAGTGCGGAAGCTCGCGCGCCGGAAGGGCCGGGCGCGGATCGCGCTCTTCAGCCGAGCTTCGGGATCGTCTTCTGGAACGAGGGTCGGGCGGCGATCCGCTCGAACCAGGCGGCGAGCCCGGCCCGGGCCGCCATCGCCGCCTGGCCCTCCGGCACCATGCGGAAATAGGCCAGGACCGGTGCGAGCCAGAGGTCGGCGAGCGTGATCGCGGATCCCACGAGCCAGGGGCCTTCGCCCATCAGCCGCTCGATCTCGGCGAGCGCGAGCTCGGCTTTGGGCCGTGCCGCGGCGATCGCCGCCTCGTCGACCGTCCCGCCCTGGGCGCCCACGAGCGCGCGTTGGATGAAGATCGTGCGGATCGTCGCGTCGTAGGCGTAGGAATCGACGATCCCCTGGATCTGCAGCATCCGCGCCTCGGCCTTCGGCTCGGCCGGCGTGAGCCTCGGGCCCGGGAGAATGCGGTCCAGATAGGTCGCGATCGCGCGGCTCTCGTAGAGGCCGAACCCGTCGTGGTCGAAGGCCGGCACGGGCCCGAACGGGTTGCGCGCGAGATGCGCCGGCTGGCGGTGCTCGCCCTTGAAGAGGTCGAGCTCGACGAGCTGGTAGGCGGCACCCTTCTCCTCGAGCACCATCCGCGAGGTCCGCACATAGGTCGAGTAGTTGGGACCGTAGATCGTGAAGGTCATGGCCACCGCTCCCCTGCTCCGCCGCGTCCAGCCTAGGCCGGGGCGGCCGCCGCGCAAGCCGCCTGCGCGCACCGGCCGCTTGCCGAGCGGCGCCCGGCCGTGACAGCCTCGACCGGCAAGCTCGGAGGGGTCATGCGTCTGGCCGGCAAGGTCGCGATCGTCACCGGTGCCGCCCGGGGCATCGGCCGGGCGACGGCGCTGCGCTTCCTCGCCGAGGGCGCCCGGGTGGCGCTCTCCGACCGCGACGCAGCGGCGCTGGAGGAGGTCGGCGCCGGCCCCGCGGACGCGGTCCTGATGCGAGGGTGCGACGTCGCCCGGGCCGAGCAGGTCGAGGCTCTCGTCGCGGCCACGCTGGCCCGCTTCGGCCGCATCGACATCCTCGTCAACAATGCCGGCTACGGCCATCGCGGGACGGTCGAAGGGACGAGCGAGGCCGAGTGGGACGCCTTGATGGCCACCAACGTCAAGGGCGTCTTCCTCTGCTCGAAGGCGGTGATCCCGGTGATGCGCCGACAGGGCGGCGGGACGATCGTGAATGTCGCCTCGACCACCTCCTTCATCGGCATCCCCGAACGCGCCGCCTACGTGGCCTCGAAGGGGGCGGTCGCCGGCCTCACCCGGGCGATGGCGATCGACCACGCCAAGGACGGCATCCGCGTCAACGCGGTGGCGCCGGGGACGGTGGCGAGCGACTATTACGAGCGGATCGTGGCCGGCGCGCCGGACCCGGAGGGCATGCGGCGGGCGCTCGCCGCGCGCCAGGTCATCGGCCGGGCCGGGACGCCCGAGGAGATCGCCAACGCGATCCTGTTCCTCGCCTCCGACGAGGCGAGCTTCTGCTGTGGCACGATCCTGCTGGTCGACGGCGGCATGGTGGTGCAATGAGGCGGCGCCGTCGGGCCCGCGGCCCGGCGGGATCGGAAGCGCCGAGCGGCGCTCGGACAGGGAGGAGCGGATGCCGAACGTCTATGTGAGCGCGGTGCTGGCCGCACCGGCAGCGCGTGTGTGGGGGGTGATGGCCCCGTTCGACGGGCTCGCCGCGTGGCACCCGGCGTTCAGGTCCAGCGTCATCACCAACGGGGTGCCGGCCAACCTGGTCGGGGCGGAGCGCCTGTTGACGCTGCAGGACGGCGCCGAGATCCGTGAGCGGTTGCTGGGCATGTCGGAGTTCAAGCGCACCTGCGTCTACACGATCCTGAGCTCGCCGCTGCCGATCACCGACTACGTCTCGACCATCCGGGTGACGCCCGTGACCATGGGCGATCGGGCCTTCGTCGAGTGGTGGTCGCGCTTCGAGGCGGCACCGGCCGATCGCGACGCCATGGTGAACCTGATCAAGGGCGTCTACGAGGCCGGCATCGAGGCGGTGGCCAAGAAGCCCTAGGCCAGGGGCCGGGACCCGGGGACGGGCGGGTGGCGCCGGGCCGCCCGCCCCTCCCTCAGGGGATGACGCGCATCCGGCGGAACTCGGCGAACAGGCGGGCGAACATCTCCTCGCTGTCCTCGCAGAGATGGAAGCCGGCCTTGCGGATCCTGATCGTGTCCGTCATCACGTCGTAGTCGCGCGTCAGGCAATAATCGACGAACGGCCACGCCACGAGCTGCTCGTAGGGGATCGGCAGGAGGTCGTACTTCTTCTGCATCGCCGTCCAGAGCGGGCCCTTGTCGGCCATGAACTCGGCGAGCCGGATGGTCTGCACACCGCCGGGCTCCATGTCGAAGCAGCGCGCGAAGCGCGGCCAGAGATTCTCCCAGCGGAAATAATCGGTGTTCGTGATGTTGAAGACCTCGTCGCGCGCCGCCGGGCTCGTGGCGCACCAGTGCATGCAGGCGGCGAGCAGCTCGCTGCCGGTCACCTGGTAGAGCGAGCGGAAGGCCTTCTCGGTCCCGGGGTAGCGCAGGGGGAGTCCGAGTTCCTTCGAGATCGCCGCGTAGACCGCGAGCCCGACCGCGAGGTTCATCGGGTTGCCGACCGCGAAGCCGCACACGGTCTGCGGCCGCAGCACCGAGAACGACCAGGGTTTGCCGGCGCGGAACCGGCGCAGCCAGGTCTCCTGGGTGTGGTAGAAGTTGGGTAGCATGTGCGGCGGGTCGCTCTCCTTGGCCGGCGTCTTGAAGGGGCCGAGATGCGAGCCGTAGATCTTGGTGCCCTCGACCAGGTGGACGTGCTCGAGGACCTTCGAGGCCGCGGCGATCGGCTCGACGCTGTTCTCGAGGAGCGCGAGGTTGGGGCCGTCGTGGCCGGCCCAGGTCGGCGCCTGCTGGAAGGCCGCGTAGAAGATGTGGGTGACGTCGTCGAGCCGCGAGAGCCTGGCCTCGGCATCGCTCCGGTCGAGCAGGTCGACCGAGACGAACCGGGCGCGGGAGGTGAAGTCGGGGGGGCGCCGGGACAGCCCCACGAGCTCCCAGTCCGTGTTGCGCTCGAGCCAGAGGAGGAGGTTGCGGCCGATCACCCCGACCCCGCCCACGACCACCGCCTTGTTCCTCGCCATCGGGCCCTCCCTCGCGACCGGCGGCGGAAGCTAGGGACCGGCCGGGACCCTGTCGAGCGCCGCGGGCGCGGCCCCGGTCCGCGCGGCGGTTTGGCCCTTCGAGGCGGCGCCCAGGGCCGCTATCGCTCATGCCGCTGCCACCGGAGGGAAGGGCCGTGTACCTGCCGCCGGCGTTCCGCGAGGATCGCATCGAGGTCCTCCACCGCCTCGTCCGGGAGACCGTGTTCGCCACCCTGGTCTCGGCGACGCCCGAGGGCGGGGTCGAGGTGACCCACCTGCCGCTCCTGCTCGACCCCGAGCCCGCACCGTTCGGGACACTGCTCGGCCATCTCGCCCGCGCCAACCCGCACGTCGAGGCGCTCCGGCGGGCGCGCGAGGCGGTCGCGATCTTCCTCGGGCCCGAAGCCTATGTGAGCCCGTCCCTCTACCCGTCGAAGCGCGAGCACGGACGGGTCGTCCCCACCTGGAACTACGTGGCGGTGCACGCCACGGGCACGCCCGAGCTGGTCGAGGAGCCGGCGGCCCTGCTGCGGCTGGTCGAGCGGCTGACCGACGAGAAGGAGCGGACGCGCGCCGAGCCCTGGGCCGTCGCCGACGCGCCCGCGCCGTTCATCGCCGGTCAGCTCGAGGGGATCGTCGGCCTGCGGCTGCGCCTCACCCGGCTCGAGGGCAAGCTCAAGCTCAGCCAGAACCGGCCGGCGGCCGATCGCGCGGGCGTGCTGGCCGGGCTCGGGAACTCGCCCCGCGCGGGCGATCGGGCGGTGGCGGACCAGATGGCCGGAAAGGAGCGGCTCGCCACGCCGGAGGTGCCGGGCGGCCGCGGCTAGGAGCCGACGGATCCCTCGGCCGGGGGCGGTGCGCCGTTCGCCCGCGGGCGCAGGCCGAGAGTGCCGATTCCCGGCAGCTTGATCGCGAGCTCGGCCGGGTCGATGCCGACGACGAGCCCCAGAAGGTTGACCTCGAGCCCCTCCTCGACCGCCAGCCCGATGCCGAGCAGCCCCAGGATCGAGACCTGGTAGCCCGTGCCCGAGGGGGTCGGCCCGGCGATCCAGCCCGCCAGATAGTCCTTGCCGATCGCGGTGGGCGGCAGTTCGGCGCCGAGCTCGGGCACCTGACGCAGCACGTGGGCGACGAAGGTGTTCGAGTTCGGCCCGGGCCAGGTCAGGTAGCGGTCCGGCCACGGATAGGATGCCACCGCCGCCCTGATCCGGGGGATCAGCGCCGCCGCCTCGGGCCCGCGCCGCTCGGCCACGATCTCCGGGCGGTTGCCGGCCCAGTAGCCGTCCGGCGGCCGCATGTTGCGGCGCACCGCGGGCATGCCCCGGCTCACACCCCAGCCCACCACCTCGAACCGCTCGTACTCGGTCGCCCCCTCCTCCTTGACGACGATCCAGGAATGCACCGCGAAGGCCGCCTTCCAGCCCCAGGTGCGGGCGGCGTAGACCTGGACGATCGCCTCCGGCGCCAGGGAGGGGTCGGGGGCCAGCCCCGAGGCCGCCCAACGCGCCTGGCTCCAATGGGTCTGAGCGCCGACCCGCTGCGCCACGAGCGAGCAGCCGACCGGTCCGAGGAGGAGCAGCAGCAGGGCCGCGAGGGTCTTCACGCCGGGCTCCGTGGCGATCCTGCGACCATGATCCGGCAGCAGCCGGTCGGTCGGCAAGCGCGCCCTTGAATCGGCGCCATCCGGCGGGCACAAGGCGCCGGGGCCCGGCCGCGGAGGCGTACCTCTTGGCGCTGCTGTTCGCGAGCCCGGACGACGATCCGGTCGCCTGGGGCGCGGCGCTCCGCCGCCGCCTGCCCGACCTCGAGGTGCGCGTCTTCCCGGAGATCGGCGATCCGGCCGGGATCGACGCCGCCCTGGTCTGGCTGCCGCCGCCGGGGCTGCTCGCGAGCCTGCCGAACCTCAAGGCGATCCTCTCGCTCGGCGCCGGGGTCGACCGGCTGCTCGAGGATACGACCCTGCCGGCCGGCGTGCCGGTCTGCCGGATGGTCGATCCGGCGCTCACCGCGAGCATGGCCGAGTGCGTGCTGCTGCACGTGCTGCGCTACCACCGCGACCTCGACATCTACGAGGCGCAGCAGCGCCGGGCGCTGTGGCGGCTGGTCCTGCCGCGGCCGCCGGCCTCGACCGTGGTCGGGATCCTCGGGCAGGGCGAGCTCGGCGGGGCCGCGGCCCGCCTGGTCGTGGCGCACGGGTTCGGCGTGCGGGGGTGGAGCCGGACCCGCCGCGCGCTCGACGGGGTCGCGAGCTTCGCCGGTCCGGGCGAGCTCGACGCGTTCCTCGACGGTCTGTCGGTGCTCGTCTGCCTGCTGCCGCTCACCGCCGAGACGCGCGGCATCCTGAACGCGGCCCTGTTCGACCGCCTGCCCCGCGGCGCGCGGCTCGTCAATCTCGCGCGCGGCGCGCACCTGGTCGAGCAGGACCTCCTCGATGCGCTCGCCGTGGGCCGGCTCGCGCATGCCACGCTGGACGTGTTCGCGACCGAGCCGCTGCCACCCGAGCATCCGTTCTGGCGCCATCCGCGGATCACCGTGATCCCGCACGCCGCCGCCTACAGCCTGCCCGAGAGCGGCGCCGATCTCGTGGCCGAGAACCTGCGCCGCCTGGCCCGCCGTGAGCCGCTGCTGCACCGGGTCGAGCGGGCACGCGGCTATTGAGGAGGCTCCGGTGCCGGCACGCATCCTGACCGTGGCGCAGCAGAAGGGCGGGGCCGGCAAGACCACATTGGTCGTTCAGCTCGCCACCGCGCTCGCCGCGGCCGGGCGGCGGGTGGCGGTGGTCGACATCGACCCGCAGGCGAGCCTCACCGGGTGGATGCGGATCCGCGAGCACGAGGCGCGCTCGGTGCCCGAGCTGCGCTTCGCCATGGTCGGCGGCTGGCGGCTCGGGGTCGAGCTCGACCGGCTGGTGCGCGAGGTCGACCTCGTGCTGGTCGATACCCCACCGCACGCCGAGAGCGAGGCCAAGGGAGCGATCCGCCGCGCCGATCTCGTGCTCGTGCCCTGCCAGCCGAGCCCGGCCGACCTCTGGGCGAGCCGCGCCACCTTCGAGCTGGCGCGCAAGGAGGGCCGCGCGGCGCGGCTCGTCTGGACGCGGGTGCCGCCGCGCGGCCGGGCGGTCGAGGAGGCGCGCGCCACGGTGGCCCGCGAAGGCTGGCCCGCGGCGGCGGCCGAGCTCGGCAACCGTCAGGCCTACGTCGCGAGCTTCGCCCGGGGGCTGGGCGTGGTCGAGGCGGAGCCCCGGGGGGCGGCGGCGCACGAGGTCGAGGCGCTGATCCGCGAGCTCGCGCCGCCTTGAAGCGCCCCCCGGTTGCCGCGGCCGCGGCGGCGGGGCTATGAGGCCGCGTCACTCGGGGAAGGAGCACCGATGTCCGCGCCGCCCACCGGCACAGGCGAGCCGATCACCGACCGCCGTCAACTCGTCGAGTGGTTCGCCCGGGGGTGCAAGCCGCGGCAGAGCTTCCGGATCGGCACCGAGCACGAGAAGTTCTGCTTCACCACGGCCGACCTGCGACCGCTGCCCTACGAGGGCCGGAGCGGGATTCGGGCGCTGCTCGACGGCCTCGCCGACCGCTTCGGCTGGGAGCGGGTGCTCGAGGAGGGCCGACCGATCGCGCTCACCAAGGGTGGCTGCGCGGTGACGCTCGAGCCGGGCGGCCAGCTCGAGCTCAGCGGCGCGCCGCTCGAGACGCTGCACCAGACCTGTTGCGAGGTCCACACCCATCTCGACGAGGTCAAGAAGGTGGCCGAGCCGCTCGGCGTGGCGATGCTCGGCATGGGCTTCAATCCCAAGTGGCGGCGCGAGGACATCCCCTGGATGCCCAAGGGCCGCTACCGGATCATGCGCGCCTACATGCCGAAGCGCGGCGGGCTCGGCCTGGACATGATGCTCCGGACCTGCACCGTGCAGGTCAACCTCGACTTCGAGACCGAGGCCGACATGGTCACCAAGCTGCGCACCAGCCTGGCGCTGCAGCCGGTGGCGACCGCGCTCTTCGCCAACTCGCCGTTCCTCGAGGGCCGGCCCTCGGGGTTCCTGTCGCTCCGCTCGCGGGTCTGGCTGGATACCGATCCGGACCGCTCGGGCATGCTGCCCTTCGTGTTCGAGGAGGGCTTCGGCTTCGAGCGCTACGTCGAGTACCTGCTCGACGTGCCGATGTACTTCGTCTACCGGGACGGCCGCTACGTCGACGCCTCGGGTCAGTCGTTCCGTGACTTCCTGGACGGGCGCCTGCCGGCGCTGCCCGGCGAGCGGCCGACGATCTCCGACTGGGCCGACCACGTGACGACCGCGTTCCCGGAGGTGCGGCTCAAGCGCTACCTCGAGATGCGCGGGGCCGACGGCGGCCGCTTCCGCACCATCTGCGCCCTGCCCGCACTCTGGGTCGGGCTGCTGTACGACGAGACCTCGCTCCGTGCGGCGGCCGATCTGGTGGCCGACTGGACCGTGGCCGAGCTCGAGGAGCTGCGCCGCGAGGTGCCGCGGCAGGGGCTCGCGACCCCCTTCCGGGGCGGGACCGTGCTCGATGCGGCGCGCACGATCGTGGGCCTCGCCCGCGACGGCCTGGCCCGACGGGGGCGGCTCAACTGGGACGGCCAGGACGAGACCCGCTACTTGGCGCCGCTCGAGGAGACCTGCGCCACCGGCCGCACCCCGGCCGAGCTCAAGCTGCACCGCTTCCACGAGGAATGGGGCGGCTCGGTCGATCCCCTGTTCACCGAGTTCGCCTTCTGATCCGGAGCCCCGCGGGCAGTGCCGCGGCGCGCGCCGGCAGCGGATGCGCGACCAGCGCCTCCTCGATGATGCGCTCGAAGGCCCGGCCGACCTTGGCGAAGCCGCGGCCGGCGGCATCGGAGGGGTGGATCTCGTCGGCCCAGTCCTGCTCGTCCAGCAGCGGCCGACAGTCGACCAGACAGGCGAAGGGGTAGGCCCCGCCGGCGCGGTTGCCGCCGCACAGCCGGGCGAGCAGCTCGTGCAGGCGGTCGATCAGGAGCGCCACGATCGCCCGCTGCTCGCGCGGATCGTGGAAGCCGCGGCTCTCGAGCGGCCGGCGCAGCCAGCCGCCGTGACGGGTCCAGGTCGGCCGGCGCGGATCGCCGTCGAACGCCGGGACGGCATGGGCGTAGCCGTGGCAGACCACGAAGGTGCCCGGGCGGATCGCCGCCACCGTCTCGAGGACGCGGCGGTAGCCGGTCTCGATCTCGGCCAGGCGGCGGGCGAGCCCCTCGGTGTCGACGTGCCAGGCCGGGTCACGGCCGGGGGTGCGCGGGTGCAGGATCGAGGTGAGGATGGAAACCTCGCGGCCCTGCGCATCGGTCTCGGTCCCGATGATGTCGTTGCCGCCGGCCGACAGCAGTACCCCGCGCACGCGCCCGCCCAGGCGCGGGTCGAGGAGCGCGCCCGGGTACTCGGCATCCGCGCCGGTCATGTGCGCCAGCGTGTCGCCGGCGGCGCCGAGGCTCCAGACGAGGTAGCGATCGGCCAGCTGGTCGATCGTGTCGTCGAGCAGTAGCGGGAACTGGAACCAGCTGTCCCCTTCGGAGACCAGGAGCGGCAGGCTCTCGCCGCGCTCGAGGCGGCGCAGGCAGCGTTGCTGGCGACGCCAGCGCGCCCAGCTGTTGGCCCAGCCCAGGAAGCCGAGCCGCTCGATCCGGACCGCATCGAGGGGCCGGAGCTCGACCCGATCGGGATCGGGTTGCACCACCGGATCGAACGGCCCCGACGCCTCGGCCACGCCGCGCAGATAGGGGCGGATCCGGGCGTCGGGCAGGTCGGGATCGGCGAGCTTGGCCTCGAGCTCGTCGAAGCTGATCCGGCGCATGGGCGGCTCCCCGTCGGACAACTGGCACGCGATTGCCTCGCGACGGAGGATATAGCAGAGGTCGTCCGACGGATGGTCCATCGCGGCGGTGAGGGGTGGAGATGCCCGAGCTCGATGCGCGCCTGCGCGCCATCGCCGAGGCGGCGGCCAGCCGCTTCGAGCGGCGCGCCCGGCCGCGGGCGGCGCGACTTCGGGCGCTGCGCGCCGGACGGCTGACCCGCGCCGACACCCCGGAGCGGCTGGCCGCCCGGCTCGACCGTCTCTACCGGGCGGCGAACGCCGCGCGTGCCCGCCTGCACGCAGCGGCCGGAGAGGTGGGTGTCGCGCGCGCCACCGCGGTGCTGCCCCCGCTGCCGCAGCCGCTCGACGACGCGCTCGCCCGGGAGGCGCTGATCGGCCTCAAGGATTTCCTGAGCGTCGAGTTCCTCGAGCGTGGCGTCTCCGCGGCCCGCACGGTCGGTCGCATCGTGATCCGTGACGGTGCCCGCACCGCGCCGCGCGGCACCGGCTTCCTGGTCGCCCCGGGGGTGGCGCTCACCAACGAGCACGTGCTCGGCAACCCGGCCGAGGCGGCCGCGGCCGCCCTCCAGCTCGACTTCGAGGCGAACGGGTTCGGCCCGCCGGTGGCTGTGCAGACCTTCGCGCTGGAGCCGGACCGGCTGTTCCTGCGCGATGCCGATCTGGACTTCGCGCTGGTCGCGGTCGCCGCCCGCTCGCGCGACGGCGCCGAGCTTTCGGGCTACGGCTGGTCGCCGCTCGACGGCCGCATCGGCAAGGTCACGATCGGCGAGCCGGTGAACCTCGTGCAGCATCCGCAGGGCCGCGAGAAGGAGGTCGTGCTGCGCGGCAATCGCCTGGTCGATCTGTTGACCGGGCCCCCCGGCGAGGAGGACCCGGGCTTCGCCCCGTTCCTGCACTACGAGGCCGACACCGAGCGGGGCTCGTCGGGCGCGCCGGTGTTCAACGACGGCTGGGAGGTCGTGGCGCTGCACCACAGCGCCGTCCCGGCCCGCGACGCTGCCGGGCGATGGCTCGCCCGCGACGGCAGCGTCTGGGTCGAGGGCCGCGATCCGCCGGCCTCGATCGCCTGGGTGGCCAACGAGGGCGTGCGCGTCTCGGCGATCGTGCGCGCCCTCGAGGCGGCGCTCGGGAGCCTCTCGGGCGAGGCGTCGGGGCTCTTGGAGCGAGTGCTCGAGGCCGGCCGGTCGGGTGCACCCGCGCCCGTGCCCCGCTCGGCTCCGGCGCCGGCGGAGGAGGCGGCCACGGGGGGACCGCCCACTTCGGCCGGCCGGGTGAGCGTCCAGGTGCCCCTCACCCTCGAGCTCACCCTGGGATCCCCCGGGTCCGGCCGGGTCGAGCTGCGCCTCGCCGGTCCCGGCGCCGGGGCCGCCGAGGAACGGCTGCGGCCGGCCGACTACGCCGACCGGGCGGGCTTCGATCCCTGCTTCCTCGGGTTCGAGCTGCCCCTGCCGCGGCTGGTCGACGAGCGCCACGGCCCGCTCGCCGAGCTGATCGGCCGTCCGGGCGAGCACGAGCTGCGCTACCACCATTTCAGCGTGCTCGTGAACGCCCGCCGTCGGCTCGCCTGCCTGTCGGCGGTCAATGTCGACTTCGACGCGCCGGTGATGCTCGGCCGCGAGGAGGGGACCGGGCGCTGGCGCTACGACCCGCGCCTGAGCCGCGACGTCCAGGCCGGCGAGGCCTACTACCGCGACAACCCGCTCGACCGAGGGCATCTCACCCGGCGGGCGGACGCCGCCTGGGGCCGCGACCGGGTCGAGGCGCTCGCCGCCAACGACGACACCTTCCATTGGACCAACTGCGCCCCGCAGCACGAGGACTTCAACCGCCCGAACGCCTACACGAGCCGCGATCTCAAGCTCTGGGGCGATCTGGAGAACCACGTCGCGCATCAGGGCTCGCTGCAGCGCATCCGGGTCTCGGTCCTGAACGGCCCGATCTTCGCGGACAACGACCTGCCGCTGGGCGATCTCCTGGTGCCGCGGGCGTTCTTCAAGATCGTGGTGTTCGCGCGCGAGGACGGCCGGCCGGGTGCGCTCGGCTTCGTCCTCGAGCAGAGCGATCTCCTCGCCCGGCGCCCGGAAGAGGCGATCGAGGTCGGCGAGTTCCGGTTGCGCCAGCGACCGATCGCCGCGATCGCCGCCACCACCGGCCTCGACCTCGACCGGCTGGCCGCCTTCGACCCGCTGGCCGGTGCGCCCGCGCGCGAGGCGCTCGCCGGCGCGAGCGACCGGCCGATCCGCCGCCTGGCCGACATCCGGCTCTGAGCTGCGCTGCCCCGGGTCGGCTCAGAGCGAGCGCGGCCAGCCGTCGGCCGCGAGCGACAGCAGGAAGGCGATCTCGCCCGCCTGCTGGACCGCACCGAGGCCGTGGCCCGACACGCCGCCCAGCCGGCGGCCGAGCGTCACCGCCACGGCCGCCGTGGCGAGGCCGGTCCAAAGGAGCGCCTGCACCGCCACCGCGGGCGGCAGGAGTGCCGCCGCGACGGCGCAGGCGAGGCCGAGGCCGAGCGCGACACGCGCCGGATCCGGCCGTTCGAACGACCCGCCCGCGGCCGGCGGCTGCACCAGCATCACCGCCGGCAGCACGGCGCGCGAGGCGGCGGAGGCGGCCACGAGCGCCGCGGCGAAGCTCGCCGGGCTCCAGAAGGTCGTGAGTGCCGCGACCCGTGCCAGCAGCGCCAGGATCAGCGCCAGCGTCCCGAACCGTCCGGCGGCGGCATCGCGTCCGGCGGCGGGCTGGAGCGCGTCGAGGCTGGCGGCCAGGCCGATCTCGTGCAGGGCGCCGGTCGCGAGGATCTGGGTGGCGAGCGCCAGGAGGAGCGCCGGCAGGCCCGGCAGGCCGGCGAGCCCGGCGAGGAAGAAGACGAGCGCGGCCACCGCACCGACCACCACACCGGCCAGGGGAAACCAGTGCACCGCCTGGAGGAGCTCGGTCCGGCTCGGTGGGCCGGCGAGCCCGACCGGCAGCCGGGTGAGCACGGCGCAGGCGACCTTGAGGTCGGTCAGCATCGTCCGCTTCCGCAGTCGACCGACGCGGGGCGCCCGCCGGCTCCCCCGCTCCGCGGCGCCGCGCTCCGTGCCGGCGCCGCCGCCTCAGAGCCGCACGACCAGCCGCCGCATGGCGAGCAGCCGGGCATCGAAGCGGTCGGCATAGACCACGGAGCGCTTGAGGAAGGCCAGGAAGGAGTCGTGGACCCTGCGCGCCAGGGCGTCCTTGGCGGCGATCTCCTCGAACACAGCGAAGGACTGCTCGCCCATCGCACGCACCACCTCCTCCGGGAAGGCGCGCAGCTCCACCCCCTCGCCCAACAGCGGTACGAAGCTCTCGATGTTGTGGTAGACGAAATCGGCGAGCGTCTCGTTCGCGGTCGCCGAGGCCGCGGTCTCCACCATCGCCTGCAGGTCGGGCGAGAGCTTGTCCCATTCCTGCTTGTTGACCAGGATCTCGAGGCCGGGACCGGGCTCGTGGAAGGCCGGGACGTAGTAGTATTTGGCCACCTTCTGCAGGCCGAAGGCGCGATCGTTCCAGGGACCGATCCACTCGGCGGCGTCGATCGCCCCGCTCATCAGGTTGGGCAGGATCTCGCCGGGCGGGGTCGTGACCGGCGTCGCACCCAGCCGCCGCATCACGTCGGCACCCAGGCCGGCGATCCGGATCTTGAGCCCCTGCAGGTCGGCCAGCCCGTTGATCTCCTTGCGGAACCAGCCGCCCGCCTGGACCCCGGAGGAGCCGGCGTAGAAGGCCACGACGTTGAACGGCGCGTAGGCTTCCTTCCAGAGCTTGCCGCCCTCGCCGTGGTACAGCCACGCGGCCAGCTCGGTGGCGGTCAGGCCGAACGGCACCCCGGTGAACCAGTGCAGGGAGGGCGACTTCGAGGCCCAGTAGTAGGGGGTGCCGTGGCCGAGCTGGGCGGTCCCGGCGTGCACCGCGTCGAACACCTGGAAGGGCGGCACGAGCTCGCCCGCGCCGAACAGCCTGATCTCGATCCGCCCGGCCGACATGGCCTCCAGCCGCCGCGCGAAGCGCTCGGCGTTGACGGCCACGCCGGGCGTGCCGCGTGGCCAGGGCATGGCCATGCTCCAGCGGATCCGGCCCTGGGCGATCGCCGGCGCGGCGAGCCCGGCCACGCTCGCGGCCCCGGCGGTGGCGATCAGGTCGCGTCGCAACATCGAGCTGCTCCTCCTCCAAGCCGAGCGCTCCCGCTGCTACGGCAAAGACCGGCCGGAGGCCAGCGGGAGGTCGGCATCATCCACGCTCGCGGTCGATCAGGTGGACCGGCGAGCCGGCCACCGGACCGATCCGGCAGCCGGACGGCCCGAGCTCGCGCCCGGCCGCGTCCCGCGCGAGCGCGAAGGGCCGGTCGGTCGGCTCGACGATGCGTGCGAGGTGGAACTCGTGACCGTGGTAGGCCGTACCGGCCGCACCGAGCGGGCCGTCCTCGACCAGCGCGACACGGCGCCAGCCGATCCGCGGGGCCGGCTCGGCGAGGCTCGCCGCCACCGGCAGGAGCCCGGCCATGGCGTGCGGCCGGCCGCCCTCGTCGACCAGCTCGCGGCCGAGCGCCATGTAGCCGCCGCACTCGCCGTAGACGAAGGCGCCGCGCGCCGCGGCGGCCACGAGGCCGGCGCGCCAGCGACCCGCGCCGGCCAGTCTCGCCGCGTGCAGCTCGGGATAGCCGCCCGGCAGGAACACGGCATCGGCCGCCGCATCCGGGGGCTCGTCCGCGAGTGGCGAGAAGGCCACGATCTCCGCCCCGGCCGCCCGCCAGCCGTCGAGGACCGCGGGGTAGGCGAAGCCGAAGGCGGCGTCGCGCGCCACCGCGATGCGCTGGCCGAGCGGCGGCCAGGGCGGCGCGCCCCTGCCGAGTGCCGAAAGGCTCGGTGGGCGGGCGAGGCGGACCACCCGGTCGAGGTCGAGCCGCTGTGCCACGAGTGCCCCGGCGCGCTCGACGGCGGCGGCGAGCCGGGGTTGCTCGGCGGCCTGGACCAGACCCAGATGCCGGCTCGGAAGGTCGAGGTGGGCGTCCTCGGGCAGCCAGCCGAGGATGCGGGTCGAGAACCGCTCCTCGCAGGCACGGGCGAGCAGCCGGGCGTGCTCCTCGCCAGCGACGCGGTTGAACACGAGGCCGACGATCTCGACCTCCTCGCGCCAGCGCAGGAAGCCTTCGACGAGCGGCGCCACCGAGCCACCGAGCCGCGCGCAGTCGACCACGAGCAGGACCGGGATGCCGAGCAGGCCGGCCAGATCGCCGGTCGAGCCGCGCCCGTCCGGCGCGCCGTCGGCGAGCCCCATCATGCCCTCGCCGATCACCAAGTCGACGTCCCGGGCGGCGGCCTCGAGCGTCCCCACGAGCGTGGCCAGACGCATCGCCCAGCTGTCGAGATTGTACGCCGGCCGCCCGGTGACCCGCTCGTGGAAGGCCGGATCGATGAAGTCCGGGCCGGCCTTGAACGAGCCGACGCGCAGGCCGCGCGCGGCGAGCGCCGCGAGGAGTCCCAGGCACAGGATCGTCTTGCCCGAGCCGGTCATCGGGGCGGCGATCAGCAGGGCGGGCGCGGTCATGGCGCGGCGGCCTCTCGGGGCGACCCGGGCGGTGCCACACTAGCCGGTCCGTGCCGGCGCGCCAGCGGCCGCTCCGGGCTCAGCCGGTACGCTCGGCACCGGCGGGAGCGCGGGCCGCCAGCACCAGCGCGCCGGGGCCGACGGCCTCGACCGCCACCTCGCGCAGCGGCCGGGCGCGCGCACCGGGCTCGCCCGGACCATCGACCAGCAGCGCGCCCTGCACCATCCGGCAGGTCGCGAGCGCCTGGCGGACCTTGCCCAGATGGCGGCCGACCCGGACCAGCACCGCCCGGTCGACATCCGCGAGGATCGCCTCGAGCCGGCGCTGGGGCAGCGAGGCCGGCACCACCGCCAGCGCCTGCTCGCGCAGCGCCAACGGCCAGAGTGCGGCTGCCGCGGCCGCGGCGAAGCCGGTGATGCCGGGCACCGCGACGCTCTCGAAGCGGGTCCCGAGTCGCTCGATCAGGGCGGCGAAGGTGCCGTGCAGCAGCGGGTCGCCCTCGCACAGGAACACCACGTCGTTGCCCTGGCCGAGCTCGCCCACGATCCCGGTCGCGAGCTGGCCGTAGGCGCGCGAGGTGGCGGCCGCATCGGCGCCGGCGGGCAGCACCGCGACGAGCTCGCGGGTGCCCGGCCGCAGCTCCGCGGCGGCCGTCTCGCGGGCGCGGCTCGCCCGGCCGGCGGACGCCACGAACGCCACCACCTGCGCCCCCTGCAGGATGCGGACGGCCTTCACGGTCAGCAGATCGGGATCGCCCGGGCCCGTGCCCAGGCCGATGAGCTTGCCGCGGCGCATCGCCCGCCCCTCGTGCCCGGGCCTCGGCCAGCCCGAGCCCGCAGCGCACGCTCGACGTCACGGCGTCCCGCTCGCGGAGGCACCTCACCCCGGAACGGCGGAGCCGCGACCCGCCCGAAGCTCTCTACACGCTCGGGCCGGAACCGTCCATCGGTGCCGCGGCGGCGGCGCGCGGGGCGACCGCGCCGTCGGCCGGTCCGCCGAGCAGGCCGAGGATCTCGTCGCGGGCGACCGCCCCGGTGGCGCGGAGGAGCGCAAGATAGGCGAGACCCACGAGCGCGAGCTCGGCGACCAGCCAGAGGCCTCGGCCCGGCACGACCGAGGCGAGCGCCGCGGCACCGGCCCCGGCCAGGAGGATGCGCACCAGCAGGGCGGGCTCGAGCAGCGGGCCGACCAGCCGGTGGACGGCCAGTGCGCCGATCGTGCAGGCGAACAGCCCGGCCCCGAGCGAGCCGAGCGCCGTGCCCAAGGCCCCGTGCAGCACCGTGCCGAGCGGCAGCAGCACGAGACCCGCGGCCGCCGCGGCCGGCGCGAGGAGCGCCGAGATCCGCTCGCGGCCGGCGGCGAGCAGCACCGAGCCGAGCGTCACGAAGCCGGTGTAGAGCACGCCGTGGGCGAGGATCAGGAGCGCCAGGAGCGGCCCACCCTCGGCGAAGGCCGGGCCGAAGACGGTGGCCAGGATCGCCCGCGCCTCGACCGCCCCGACCGCGGCCAAGGGCACGAGCAGGACGAGCATCCAGCGGGTCCCCTCGCGCAGCGCGGCGAGGGCAGCCCGTCGATCGCCGCTCCCGAGCGCCCGGGCGATGGTCGGCACGAGGATCGAGGTCCCGACGAACGCCAGGAGGTTGGGCAGGCGGGCGAGGTTCAGGGCGGCCGTGTACCAGCCCTTCACCTCGGGCGCGATCGCCGTGCCGAAAGCATTGAGCGCCCACAGGTCGAGCTGGCTCAACAGGCCCGAGGCTCCCCAGGCGACGGCCACCGGCGCGGCCACGGCGAGGATCGGGCCGAACCCGTCGAGGCGCGGACCGAGCACGCCCGGACCGAGCCGGGCGAACGCCGCGAGGAGGCCGCAGAGCGAGGAGGCCACGGTGACCCAGAGCGCCGCCTCGATGGTGAGCCCGAAGGGAAGGACGAGCAGCAGGCCCGCGATGCGCGTGCCGGCGTAGACGAGATTGGCCGTGCCCTCGAGCACGAAGTCGCGTCGGCCGTTCAGCACCGCGACCGCGACGGCGAAGAGGCCGAAGGGCACGATGTCCAGGGCGGCGATGCGCAGGAGCCGCGTACCCTCCGGGATCGAGAAGACTTCCTCGAGCCTCGGGGCGGCGAACCAGAGGCCGAGGAAGAGCAGGGCGAAGAGCAGTCCCACGAGCGTGGTCGCGCGGCGCTCGAGCAGTCGATCCCGGCCGCCCGCCTCGGCGACCAGCCGGCTGGTGGCCTGGGGGATGCCGAGGCGACCGATCTGCTCGACCCCGGCGAGGATCGAGTAGACGATGCCCCAGACGCCGTAGGCGGCGGGGCCGAGTTCACGGGCGAGCAACAGGGCGGCCACGAAGCCGGCGAGTGCCAGGGCGAGCTGGCCCGCGCCGACCACGAGCGTACCGCGTGCGGTCCGGGCGGTCTCGGTCATCGACCGGGCGCCACCCCGCCGCGCGGCTCGAAGCCCGCGAGCCAATCCTCGACCTCGCCCAGCCCCTGACCCATGAGGTTGAGCCGGCCCCAGATCTCGAGGGTCACGAGGCCGAAGAAGGCGTGCACCCAACGCTCCGCCCGCCCGACCAGCCGGTCGAGGGCGCGCCGACCGAAGCCGAGCCGGCTCTCCAGGAAGCCGTCGCGGAAGAACTCCGGGCGCGCATAGGGGCGGGACCAGTCGGCGAGCGGCAGGGGAAAGCCCATCTTCCTGCGGAACACGAGGTCCTTCGGCATGTGCCGGACCGCCACCTGCTTCAGGACCCATTTGTCGGCATGACGGCCGAGCTTGTAGTCGAGCGGCAGGTTGACCGCCCGACGCACCAGCCGCGGGTCGAGGAACGGTACCCGGCACTCGACAGAGGCGCCCATGCTCGTCCGGTCGAGCCGGCGCAGCAAGGGGCTCAGGAAGTCCGAGAGATCGGCGAGCATGGCGCCCAGGATCTCGCGGTCCTCCACCCGCTCGACGAAGCCGTAGGCGTCGACGCACGCGCCGAGCCACTCCTGGCGCTGGCCACGGTCGACCAGCTGGACCATGGGCGGCAGCAACTCGCGGAAGCGGATCGAGGTGACCGGCAGCTCGGCCTCGGCGTAGAGCAGAAGGGCGAGCGTCTCGCGCACGACGGCCGGAAGTCCGGCCAGCCACGGCTTGAGCCGCTGCAGGCGGCGGCGGCGGCGATAGGCCCAGGAGTAGCCGCCGAAGAGCTCGTCGGCGCCCTCGCCCGCGAGCGCCACGATCACGCCGTGTCCGCGCACCACCTCGCTGATCAGGTGGTAGGCGACCGAGTTCGGATGCGTGAGCGGCAGGTCGGACAGCCACACGGTCCGCGCGAGGGCGCGACGGAAGCCCGGCCCGTCGAGCGTCATGGGCACGAAGGCGAGCCCCTTCTCGCGGCAGAGCGCCTCGGCGAAGGGTCGCTCGTCGTGTTCGGGGAAGCCCGCGATGGAGACGTGGAACGCCTTGAGGTCGCGCCGCTCCTCGGCGGCGAGCGCGGTCAGCACGGAGGAGTCGAGGCCGCCCGAGAGGAGCGTGCCGACCGGCACGTCGGAGACCAGCTGCTCGCGGACGATGCCGCGGAGCGCGGCGTGCACCTCCTCGACCACCGCCTCGGGGGCGAGCGCGCGGGCACGGCGGAACTCGGCCGGATCGACCGCGTCGGTCGGCCGGAAGTAGCCGGCGTGCCGCCGCCCGCCCCTGCCCAGGACCACGAGCTCGCCGGGCAGCACCGCCTCGAGCCCACGCACGAGCGTGCCGCGGGTCGGCGAATCCAGGTTGCGATAGAGCTGCCACTCGAGCAGGGCCGCGTCGTCGACCCTGGGGTCGGGATGCTCGGGCAGGAGTGCCTTGATCTCGGAGGCGAACAGGAAGAGGTCGCCACTCTCCAGGTAATAGAGCGGCTTCACGCCCAGATGGTCGCGGGCGAGCCAAAGCTCCTGGCGCTCCCGGTCCCAGAGCGCGAAAGCCAGGATGCCCGCCAGCCTGGGGAGGACCTCATTGCCCCAGGTGATCAGGCTCTGCAGGACCACCTCGGTGTCGCCGGTCGAGCGGAAGTCGACGCCGCGGGCACGCAGCTCGGCCCGCAGCTCGGCGGCGTTGTAGAGCTCGCCATTGTAGGCGAGGGCGAAGCGGCCGCTCGGATCGACCATCGGCATGTGGCCGGCCGGCGACAGATCCTGGATCGCCAGGCGGCGCGAGCCCAGGCAGACCGGTCCGTCGCTCCAGATGCCCTCGTCGTCCGGGCCGCGATGGGCGATCGCCCGGCACATCCGCGCCACCACCGGCGCGTACTGGGCACCGGTCATGTCGGGGCCGCGGCAAAGCACGCCCGCCAGTCCGCACATCGGCCCACCCCCCAAGCTGCCGTGGCGGACCCTAGGCCACGCTGGTTAACAGACCCCTAGCGAGGCCCGCCGTCCGCTCGCGGCCCTCGAAGTGGGCGGGGGGGTCCACTCCCAGCAACGCCAGCACGGTAGCCGGCACGTCGAGGATGTGGCCACCCTCGAGCCGCGCCCCCGCCGCCACCCCGGCCCCGATCGCCGCGAGGAAGGCGTTCGGGCGGTGGTTGCCGGTGTAGTAGGCGGGCGTCTCGTGGCCGCACTTGCCGCAGACCAGCCCGGCACGCGGTCCCTGGAGCCGGTCGAGCACCTGCGCCGTCTCGTCCCAGCTGATCACCACGTCCGGCAAATGGCGCCGCTCGCTGCCCGGGAACAGCTCGTCGATCAGGCTCACCCGCCCGGCGACGCGGCCGTTGCTCGGGTTGGTGAGCGCCGCCAGTTCCTCGGCGAGCAGCCCGAGCAGCTCCGTGTAGCCGGCGCCGGGATCGACGATGCCCCTGGGCTCGCGCCCGGCCAGGTTGAGGCGCACGAAGCCTTCGTTGTTGTTGTGGATCGGGAAGGCCTTGGTGCGGCTCCAGTCGATGTCGGCGTTCATCCACTTGAGCGAGAGCCGGTACTTGACGCTGCGCGGCAGGCAGCGGCTCACCGCCATCCGCACCGGCAGCGGGATCGCCTCGCGCAGGCTCGCAGCGAGGCTGCGCTTGGGGGCCGCCGCCGCGCTCGCCTGGCTCTGGCCCACACCGGGGGCGAAGTAGAGGTCGAGCCGGTGCAGGAACTCGCCCATCAGGTGCGCCCCCGAATAGTTGGGGCCCATCCCGTCGCCGGAGACGAGGAGTGCGGTGGTGCGATCGTCCAGATGCCGCCCGAGGAGCTCGCCGATCGCCCGGTCGACCGCGGCGTACACGTCGAGCAGCGGGTGCGGCAGGCCGGCGATCGGCCGGTGCGTGGGATAGCTCGGGTCGCCCGTGTGCCAGAGATAATGGCCCGCGCCGTGCGGCTCGCCGAACGTCACGAAGGCCATGTCCCAGTCGGGCCGGCTGCGCAGCAGCCAGTCGGCGGCGCGCCCCTTGGCGGCGGCCGCCTCGACCAGCCGGTCGCGGAACCAGAGCTGGTCCGGGACGGTGACCTGGGCGCTGTGCTCGGGCGCGGGGTAGGGGCCGACCTCGCGGATCAGCGCGTCGCGCAGGCCCTCGGGTGAGGCGAAGGGCTCGCCGAACCAGGTCCAGGTGCCCCACTCGCCGACCTGCAGCCCGCGGAAGCCGGGCAGGCGGCTGTCCATGAAGGCGTCGAACACGATGCAGCGGCGGCCCGCATCGTCGAGCTGCTTCCAGAACGGCGGCAGCGCCGCCCAGGTCGGGTCGGTGCGGTGCACCAGCTGGTCACCGGCGCGCACCTGGTAGGCGTGGTAGAGCCCGTGCCGGCCGGGACCGGCGCCGGTGTAGATGGTGGGCCAGGCGGAGACGTGCAGCACCTCGGCCGTGGTCGCGAGGCGCGACCACGATCCCTCGGCCATCAGCCGGGCGAAGGTCGGCAGGTGACCGGCCCGCGCCCACGCCTCGATGAGCTGCGCATCGGCGCTGTCGAGGCCGATCAGGAGGACGCGACGGCTGCGCTCGGCCACGGGCGGCGGCTCCTCAGCTGCGGGCGACGAAACGGCCGTCGCCGACCTCGGCGATGCGGACGGTGCGGCCCTCCGCGGCGGCGCGCTTGCCCGCCTCGAGCATCGCGATCGTCCAGATGTTGTCCTCGCCGCGGGTCTCGGCCGGGGCGCCCTGCTCGACCGCCGCCTGGAGTGCCATCAGGAGCGCGGTGGTGCCGCCCTGCGGGTAGGACTTCTCGTCGCCGGGTGGCACCTTGACATTGCGCACCGGGAGGAAGAAGCGGCTGCCACCCTCGCGCAGGAACACCCAGCGGCGATTGGTCCAGATCGCCCCGCGCTCGCCGTCGATGCGGACCGCGCAGCCGTAGCGCGGCGCGCTCATGGTGCCGAGATAGCTCACCTGCACCGTTCCGAAGTCGACCAGCGCTTGGCTGCACTCGAAGCCGCGGTAGTCGGACCAGGGCGCGCGCCAAGCCTTCACCGCGAGCGCCTGCGGCGCGCCGAACCACATGCGCAGCGAGTCGAAATGGTGGACGGCCACGGCCTGGAGCTGCGGATAGTCGACCGTGGCCAGCCACGGGCCCTCGCTCGCGGCGCGCATCGCCCGATGGTCGACGAAGGTGCAGTGGTCGACGCGGCCGATCCGGCCCTCCTCGAGCAGCTTCTTGACGGTCCGCTCGGCGGCCCAGAAGCGGTACTGCTCGGCCACGATCACCTGACGGCCGACCTCGGCCGCCTTGGCGAGCACCGCGGCGGCCTCGGCGACCGAAGGCGTGAAGGGCTTCTCGATCAGGACGGTGAGCCCCTTCTCCAGGCAGCGCAGCGCCTGGGTCGCGTGCAGCGTGTCCGGGCTCACGATCAGCGCGGCATCCGCCTCGACCCGGGCGAGCGCCGTGTCCAGATCGGCGAGGACGGGGACGTCCGCGCCGAGCACGGCGCGCGCCTTCTCCTGGTTTCCGGCGTCCGGCTCGACCAGCCCCACGCACCGGGTGCCGGCGAACGCCTTGACGTAGTCGAGCCAGTGCCGGCCGCGGATTCCGGCGCCGATCTGCAGGATTCGGACGGTCAAGAGGCCACTCCTCCATGGGCGGGCGGCAACGGCCAGGGGCGACCCTCGAGCCCGGCCGCAGGCTCGAGGCCGAGCGCCGCCAGCACCGTCGGCGCGACGTCGACGAGGCGCGCATCCCCGGGCAGCCCACCGGGCTCGATCCCCGGGCCGGCGAGCACGGCGAAGCCCGGCCCGGCATGCGTGCCGGGGCGCGGATCGGGCGAGGCTCCCTCGACCCGGCCGATCGCCGGACTGGCGAGCGCGCCGATCCGCCGCTCGCGCGACCAGTGCACGACGAGGTCGGGGAGCCAGGGGCTGCGCGGGCCGGCGAGCTCGCGGTCGGCGCGCAGGATGCGGCGCACGGCCGGCTGCCCGCTCGCCGGGTCGACCAGGGCACCGAGCTCCGCCTCCAGCCGGTCGAGGAGCGCGCCGTACTCCGCGGGCGGCACGATCCCCTGCGGCTCGCGGCCGGCGAGGTTGACGCGGACGCAGCCCTCGAGGTCGGTCATCAGGCAGAAGGCGCGGGTGCGCTGCCAGTCGATCGCCGCGGTGTCGACCCGCTGGGCGAGCTTGTCGCGCAGGGTCCGCGGCAGGAGGTCGGCGATCCGCTTGCGGAGGTCCTTGGGCAGGAGGTCGCGGAGCGCCTTCACCGGATCGAAGCCGCCGGAGCCGCCGCCGCCGCCCGCGGGCTTCTCGCCATCAGCCGTCGGAAGGTCGGCCGAGGCCAGGTGGCCGAGCCGCGCCAGCACCTCGGGCAGGAGGTGCCAGCCGGCACGGTTCGGGCCGATCGCATCGCCCGAGACCAAAAGGACGGTCGTCCCCTGGCCGGCAGCCTCGAGGATCGCGGCGATGCAGCGGTCGAGCGCCGCATGGACGCTGCGAAGGTGCGGCTGGTCGACGGGTGCCGCGGTCTCGCCCTCCGCCGGCGGCAGCCAGCAATAATGCGCAGCCGGGTGCGTCTCGTCGAGGCAGGTGACGAACAGGTCGAACGGGCCCCGGCGCAGCAGCCAGGCGGTCGCCCGGGCGCGCGCCTCGAGCGCCTGGACGAGCCTGCGGGCGGTGTCGGCCGGGTCGAGCGGGCCGAAACCGAGCGCGTGCGCCTCGAGGCCGAGCGGATGCCGGCCGACCGCGGCCTCGAGCTCGCGCAGCAGGCCCTCCGGCCGTGCGGTCGGCGGGAGGTACTGCGCCCAGGTTCCCCATTCGAGGACCATCTCGCCCGTGAAGTCCTCCTCGGGGTGGCTGTAGGGCGTGTCGAACACGGCGCAGCGCCGGCCGGCCGCGGCGGCGAGGGACCAGAAGGTGGGGGCGCCGTACAGGCCGGGCGCGAAGCGCCGCCAACCCTGCAGGCCCGGTGCCGGCTGGAAGGTGAAGTAGATGCCGTGCCGGGCGGGGCCGACGCCGGTGTAGAGCGAAGGCAGCGCCGCCACGTGCAGGAGCTCGGCCGGCGTCTCGAGATCGCCCGAGCGACCGCGGGCGAGGAGCCCCGCCAGCGTCGGCATCACCCCCTCGGCGGCGAAGCGGCGGAGATACGTGCCGTCGCCGAGCTCGAGGGCGAGGACCAGGATGCGGCGGCTCATGTCCACCCCCGGACGAGGGCGACCGAGCAGGTGAGCACCCCGAGCGCGGCCAGGATGTTGACCCAGTTGGCGACCGGCGCGGGACGGTGCCCCCAGATGCTCTGGTAGGCGATCATCCAGACCACCAGGGCGAGCTTGACCGCGATCGCGCCGCCGTCCGGCCGGTCGAGGAAGCCGAAGCCGAGGAGGTCCGCGGGGCCGATCCCGCGCTGCCACAGGAGATGGAGCCCGGTCGGGACGAGCACGGCCAGAGCCGGCCAGCCGAGCCCGCCCAAATAGACCATGCGCTCGCGCAGCAGCTCCGCCGTGGCGGGCGGCTCGACCCGCTTGAGCGCCGGCCCGGCGATGATCGACCAGACCAGCATGTGACCGATCCACAGCCCGACGGCCAGCAGGTGCAGGGCGACGACGATCTGGTGCCCGTTCATGCGCGCCTCAGCGGACCAGCGGCACGGACAGGACGAGCACGAGCAGCACGAGGGGCAGGCCGAGCCAGGCGGGCAGCGGCCGTGGGCGCCGAGCGAGCGTCAGATGCACGCCGATCACGCCCGCCAGCGCCAGGAGCTTCAGCCAGAAGGCGAGCCCGAGCTCGCGCTGGCCGCCGAGCGCGCCGACCAGGAGCCCGGTCAGCACCGCGGCGGCGAGGAGGAGCCAGCCGAGCGTCGGCAGGGGCAGCCGCAGGCGCCAGGGAACGACGACGTGCGGCCAGCGCGCGGCGGCCACCGTCGCCAGATGCGCCTCGGCATCGGCCGCGGGCAGGGTACGGCGCAGGGCCAGGGCCATGATCGCCCAGAACAGGGCGTAGCCGGTGACCAGGACCGCCAGGATCAGGTGAGCGAGCGCGGCAAGCTGGTAGGCGCCCAAGTGCTAGCTCCGCAGACTGGCGAGCGCGCGCTCGCAGGCGGCCAGATAGCCCCGCGCCGTGTCGTCCCAAGAGGGCTGCGGGTGACGGAGCGCCGAGGCGCCCATCCGGGCGAGGCGCTCGCGCGGCGGCGGGTCGGCCAGGAAGGCCCGCCAGGTGGCGGCGTCGGCGTCGAGCAGGAAGCCGAGTTCGCCGCCGCGTAGCAGCTCGCGCATCCGCTCGCTCGGCGAGCCGGCGACCGGCCGCCCCACGGAGAGATATTCCGGTACCTTCATGGTCGCGTAGCCCAGGGATCCGGTGGCGAAGGCGCGCGGCTCGTAAGGTGCGAGGCAGAGATCGGCGGCGGCGATCCAGGTCGGCACGGAGGCGTGCGGCACCCGACCGTGCAGGATCACCGTGCCGCCGCTCCTGGAGGCCTGGTCGGCGTAGCGCTCCCGCCTCGACCCGTCGCCCAGGATGTGCAGCTCGAGGCCGGGCACGCGCGCGGCGATCACCGCCTCGATGATCCCGTCGAGCGTGTGCGTCTCGTCCAGCACACCCACGTAGAGGAGGACGTAACGGTCGGGGAGGAGGCCCAGGGAAGCCCGCGCGCGGGCCTGCTCGAGCGGTCGGAACAGCTCCGTGTCGACCCCGAGCGGCACCACCTCGACGCGCTCGGCGGGCACGCCCCAGACCGCCACGATCGAGGCCTTGAGCTGGGGGGTCTCGGCCAGGATGACCGGGACCCGACGCAGCGCCGGGCCGGCCAGTCGCCGGCCGACCTCGACCCGCATCCGCTTCGCCAGGCCGGCCTCGCGATGGCGGGCCGGGCTCGGCACCACGTTCTCGACCGGCACCCCGGGGACACCCAGCCCCAGGCCGTAGGCCGAAAGGTGGCCGGACAGGAGCCAGCTCTTCTCGAGGATCACGTCGAACCGACCGACCGCCTCGCGCACGAACCGGCGCAGGCGGGCCATGTAGCGGGCGAACTCGACGATACCCATGCCGGACATGGCGCCGTCGTCGACCGCCGTCCGCGGACGGCGCTCGGGCTCGAGCTCGACGACCTCGACACCCTCGGGATCGGCCCGCTCGAGGCGGTAGCGGAAGGCCAGCGTGACCTCGGCATGGGCGCGGAGCGCCTTGGCGAGCGAGAGGACGTTCCGTGACGGACCGACGGTCGACAGGAGCCCGTGTCCGGGCACGAGGTAGCAGATGCGCAGCCGCCGACGGGCCGTGGCCGGCGCGGCGGATGGCCGCACGGCAGCGGGAGCGGCGAGCGCCACGCGACCGGCTCAGAGCAGCCCGGCCGCCACGCGCCAGTAGGCGATGGCGAAACCGTCGAAGAGCTGGCGGGCGAAGCGCTCGGCACCGGTGGTCGAGATCTCGGCGCGGAACGGTACCGCACCGCCGCGCAGCAGCTCGCGGTCGCCCACCCGCCGGCGCGCCTGGATCCGGCGCCGCTCGGACATGACCTCGCCACGGTGGGCGACGAGCCAGCGGAGCGCCGCCCACCATTCGGGCAGCCACCCCTTCTTGGCGGCGATGGCGAGCTGACCGAGCTCGAACACCAAGAACGCCGGCGCCAGGACCAACAAGGAGCGGGTGGTATAGTTCTTGAGGATCAGCAGCCAACGGTTTCGGATGACCAGATAAGCGCGGCGCTTGGTGTAGCCGACGGCCCGGACGGACAGGCCCTCGCTGCCGTCGCCGTGCAGGCACAGCGCATCCGGCACCGACAGGATTTCGGCACCCAGGAGGCGCAGCCGCAGCCCGAAATCGTGGTCCTCCACGTAGATGAAGAAGCTCGCGTCGAAGCGCTCGCCGTCCAGTCGCGAGCGGGCCACCATGAAGGCCGCGCTCACCACACCGTCGACGGTGCGCAGTTCCGCGCCGGCCTCTTCCCGCGGCATGTCCTGGTGATGCAGGATCATCAGGCCCAGATAGTGGTTGTCGGCGCCGTCGTACTGCACGATGGCCGGATTGTGCGCGTAGAGGATGCGGGGCGCCGCCACCGCAGCCTTGGGATGCGCGGCGAGTGCCGCCGCGAGGCGGGCGGCGCAGCCGGGCTCCGGCACGACGTCGTTGTCGATGAACAGCACGAGCTCGGTGCGGGCGGCCAGAAGGCCGGCGTTGCGGGCAGCCCCGGGGCCGTCGTTGCTGTCGAGCCGGACGATCCGGACCGAGGGGAAGGCGGTCTCGACGAAGGCGACGCTGCCGTCGGTCGAGGCATTGTCGACGAGGAGGATCTCGGCGAACTCGCTGGCGAGGCCGAGCACGCCCGGCACGGTGCGCTCGAGGTGGCGCAGGCCGTTGAAGTTGATGATGCACAGCGTCGGTAGCACGGGTCCGGCCAAGGCTGGTGCTGCCCCTGCGTGGGGCCACGGAGGATCGCGGCGCGCCGCCGCCGTGCGCCACCTCGGGCTTCATACATCCAAGCCGGCCTCGACGCCAAGTCGCCGACATCCCCGGGTATCCAGGCCCGGGCGACGCGGGTGCGCGCGTCGGGCGATCCGGCGCATGGTGCGGCGTGGGCGGTCTCGTCTAGTGTCGCCACCGGTCGTCGGCCGGAGGCGCCCATGCCGCACTCACAGACCGCCGTGTTCCGTCACGTGGTTCGCGATCACATGGCGGATGCCCCGGTGGTGGTGTCGCTCGGCGACACCGCCGCGGAGGCGGTCGGGCGCATGGCCTCGAGCGGGGCGTCGGCGGCCGTCGTCGTCGATCCCGACGGCACGATCCGCGGCATCCTCACCGAACAGGACGTGGTCAGGCGGATCGCCTGCCGGCGGATCGGCGACCAGCCGATCGACGGCCTCATGACCCGGCCCGTCCTGACGGTCCGCGCCGACGACCAGCTCTACCAGGCGATCGGCTTCATGCGGCGCAAGCGCCTGCGCCACATGCCCGTGGTCGACGCCGCCGGCCGTCTCGTCGGCATGCTCTACCTGCACGACGCGCTGGCCGTGGCGACCGGGCACCTGGCCGAGCAGATCGACCGGCTGACCCACGAGGACAGCATGTCCGGTCTCGCGCAGGTGAAGGCTGCCCAGGTGCAGCTCGCCCGCGCCCTCCTCGCCGACGAAGTCCCTGCGCCGGAGATCCAGGCGCTCGTGTCCGACATCAACAACGACATCTACCGCCGCGTCCTGCGGCTGGTCGTGGCCGGGCTCCAGGCCGAGGGCTGGGGCGAACCGCCGGTGCCCTTCGCGGCGATCGTCATGGGCTCCGGCGGGCGAGGTGAGAGCTACCTGTTCCCCGACCAGGACAACGGCTTCGTGCTGGCCGACTACCCGGACGAGGCACACGCCTCGATCGACCCCTGGTTCATCGAGTGCGCCGAGCGGATGACGCGCGAGCTGGACGCGCTGGGCTTCCCGCTCTGCAAGGGCGGGGTGATGGCGACCAATCCACTCTGGCGCAAGACGCTCTCCCAGTGGAAGGCGCAGATCCAGGGCTGGATGCGCAAGAAGCACGAGGCGATGCTCCTCTTCTGCGACATCTTCTTCGACTTCCAGCCGGTCTGGGGCGAGGCCGACCTCGCCCGCGAGCTGCGCGGCTTCGTGACCGATCTGGCGCCGCGCCAGCCCATGTTCCTGCGCGAGATGTTCGGGATCCAGGCCGACCACCGCGCCGCGGTCGGGCTCTTCAACCGCTTCATCACCGAGCGCCAGGATCCTGCCCACAAGGGCCAGATCAACCTCAAGCTCATGGGTACGCTGCCGCTCGCCGAGGGCGTGCGGCTCCTGGCGCTGCGCCACGGCATCGCCGCCACCGGCACCCTCGCCCGGTTGGAGGGGCTGCTGGCGGCCGGCAAGACGACGAGCCACGAGGCCGACCATCTGCGCGCCGCCTTCACCTGCGTGACGGGGCTGCAGCTCCGTCAGCAGCTGCTCGACTACGAGGCCGGCCGGCCGGTCGGCAACTTCGTCGACCCGCGCAGCCTGAGCGAGCGCGAGCGCGAGCTCCTGCGGGATGGTCTCAGGGCGATCAACGACTTCCGCACGCGGCTCAAGGGCGAGCTCACGGGTGAGCTGATCTGAGCCGCGTGCGGGTGCGGTCGGGGCCCCTCAGCGCGCGTGGCGGCCGACGCCGCGGGCGACCTCGAGGATGTCGGCACGGCTGATGCCGATGTCGTTGAGCTCTGCGTCGCTCAGCTGGTCGAGCTCGGCGACGGTACGGGCGATCCGCCGACGCTCGTCCCACCAGGCGACGAGCCGCGCGATCAGTCCGGTGAGCGCGCCCGACCGCTCGGCGCGCGGCCGCGTGGCGGCGCCGCCCGCCAGGCTGGTGATGATCATGATGGGTCTCCTCGGTCCGATCCGATTGTTGCGCGTTGGACACGGCGCCATCCGCCGCGTGTCCCACGCGACACGCCATATGGGGAGCCACCCGGTCATCGCGAGGCCTCTTGCTGCAAAGCAGCATTGTCCGCACCGCGGACCTCCTCGCTCCGAGGTCAAGACTTTTTAAACGTTTCCCAATCGGTCGGCCGGTCGCCCCGTACCATCATGATGCGCCGCACTCACGACGGGGCGCGCGATCGTGAAGGCGCGGCCGGTGGTCGTGAGTGGCGGGGATGGTCCCGCCGTCGCATGCTGTGTCCTGCGGCAACGGGAGCATCGGATCATGGCGGATGCGGCGGCGGGTCCGGGATCGGGCCACATGCCGGAGGCCGAGGGGCTCGTCCGGCTCCTGCGGCGGGTGCCGACGCTGGTTCTCGGCGCTCCACTTCCCGCGCGCGTCCCGCCTTCGGTCGCGGCGGCGATCCGCCACGAGCAGGACTCCTCCGAGGTCCTGGTGAGCCTCGTGCAGATCGCCGCGATCGTCTTCTTCGCGGCCGTCTACACCATCACGCCCAAGGCCTTTCCCCCGACGGTGCCGTTCGAGCCCGTGCCGATCGCCCTCGCCATCTACCTCGTGTTCACGCTCGCCCGACTGGCGCTGGCGCTGCGCGGCCGGCTGCGCCGCGGACTACTGATCGCGTCGGCGACGATCGACGTCGTGGTGCTGATGCTCACCATCTGGAGTTTTCATCTCCAGTACGGCGCCGAGCCCTCGCTCTATCTCAAGGCGCCCACCGTGATGTACGTCTTCGTGCTCGTGGCGTTGCGCGCGCTGCGTTTCGAGCCCGGCTTGGTGCTGCTCACCGGCGGCCTCGCCGCACTGGGGTGGGGCCTGCTGCTCCTCTACGCCCTCCTGTTTGACCCGCAGGTACGGATCACCCGGAGCTTTCCCGACTACGTCATGTCCTATGCCGTCCTGGTCGGCGCGGAGATCGACAAGATCCTGTCGATCCTCGTGACCACGCTGGTGCTCGCCCTGGCACTGCATCGCGCCCGCAAGCTCACCATCCGCGCGGCGAGCGAGCGGCAGGCGGCGGCCGATCTGTCCCGCTTCTTCGCGCCCGAGGTGGCGGGTCGGATCCGCGGGGGCGACGTGCCGCTGCGCCCGGGCCAGGCCGAGCTGCGCGAGGCGGCCATCCTGTTCGTCGACCTGCGCGGCTTCAGCCGCCTCGGCGCCGACGCGGAGCCCGCCGCGGTGATGGAGCTTCTGTCCGACTACCAGGCCTGCATCGTGGACGTGGTCCGGCGGCACGGCGGGAGCATCGACAAGTTCATGGGCGACGGCGTGCTCGCGAGCTTCGGCGCCACCCGCCCCTCGCCGCGCTGGGCGGCCGATGCGGTGGCGGCGGTCGAGGAGGTCGCCGAGGTCGCTCCGGCCTGGCGGGCGCAGCGGCAGCGGGCCGGACTGCCCGCCCCGGCCATCAACGCGGCGCTCGCCGTGGGCCGCGTCCTGTTCGGCACGGTGGGCGACGCCGAGCGGTTGGAGTACACGGTCATCGGCGATGCCGTGAACCGGGCCGCCAAGCTCGAGAAGCACTGCAAACGGGAGGAGGCGCTGGCGGCGATCGAGCTCGAGGCGCTGCGCGCCGCGGAGCTGCAGGGCGGCCGGCCGGGTGCGGACTGGGAGATCCGACGGGGCCGCGCGGTCGAGGGGCTCGCGGCACCGCTCGACCTCGCCGTGCATCGGGGTGCGTCCTGATGCTCGAGGGCTTTCGTCCGCAGCGGGTCCGCTGCGCGATCGGCGAGATCGCGGCCGCCGTGGGCGGCGCCGGACCACCGTTGCTCCTCCTGCACGGCTATCCGCAATCTCAAGCCATGTGGCATCGCGTGGCACCGATCCTGGCCGAGCACCACACGGTCGTCTGCGCCGACCTGCGCGGCTACGGTGCCTCGGCCAAGCCCGCCGGCGATCCCGACCACCGCACCTATGCCAAGCGGTCGAGTGCCGGCGACATGGTCGAGCTCATGGACCGGCTCGGCTTCGCGCGCTTCGCGCTGGTCGGTCACGACCGCGGCGGCCGGGTCGCGCATCGGCTGGCGCTCGACCATCCGGCGCGCGTCGAGCGCCTCGCCCTGCTCGACATCGTGCCGACCCGGACGGTCTTCGCGCACACCGACCAGGCGCTCGCCACCGGCTACTTCCACTGGTTCTTCCTTGTCCAGCCCGCGCCCCTGCCGGAGCGGATGATCGGTGCCGACCCGGACCTCTGGCTCGAGGCGCTGCTCGCGCGCTGGTCCGGCACGGGCGATCTCGGACCCTTCGCCGGTCCCGCGCTCGAGGCCTATCGCGCGGCGTTCCGCGACCCGGCGACCATCCACGCGAGCTGCGAGGACTACCGCGCTGCCGCCACGATCGACCTCGAGCACGACCGGGCCGACGCCGATCGCCGGATCGCCTGCCCGTTGCTCGTGCTCTGGGGCGAGAAGGGCCTGATGCACCGCCGCTTCGACGTGCTCGCGACGTGGCGCGACAAGGCGGCCGGCGCGGTCGAGGGACGGGCACTCCCCTGCGGTCACTTCCTGCCCGAGGAGGCGCCCGAAGCGACCGCCGAAGCGCTCGCCGCCTTCCTGGGTGGCCGGAGCTAGCCGGCCGGACCGGGCGGGAGGGAGCTGACGGCGCGCTCGTCCGGCGACCCGTGGCCGAGGGCCCCGGCCCGCTCGCGGGCCTCCTCCAGCAGGGTGCGGCGCAGTTCCGGGTCGCCGCCGATGAGGCGGTGGAAGTCGCCGGCGTCGAGCTCGAGCAGCCGGCAGGCGCTGAGCGTGATGACGGTGGCCTCGCGCGGCCGACCCTCGAGCAGCGCCAGCTCACCGAAGAAGCTGCCGGGACCGAGCACGATGCGCCGCTCGCCCGCCCGCATCACGACCCGGCCCTGGTCGATGAAGTACATGGCCTCGGGATGCTCGCCGCGGCGCACGACCGTGTAGCGCGGCGGCAGGTTGCGCTGGTGCAGGAGTGCCGTGATCTCGGCGAGCTGGGCCGGCGGCAGGTGGCGGAAGAGCGGCACGCGGGCGACCATCCCGGCGCGGGCGAGGAAGTCCTGCTGCTGCATCTCACGCACGAACCCGGCTCCCAGGATCGCAGTCGGGAAGGCGATCGTGGCCAGGCTCAACAGGGCGGCCGCACCGGCCACGAGGCGGCCGAGGGGGGTGACCGGCACGACGTCGCCGTAGCCGACCGTGGCGAGCGTCACGACCGCCCAGTAGAGCGCCTTGGGGATCGAGCCGAACGCCTCGGGTTGCTGCCGTCCCTCGATCGCGTGCATGGCGCCGGCGAGCAGGAGGAGGAGGATGGCGAGCAGGAGTGCCACCGCGGCGAGCTGCCGGCGTTGGGCGTGCAGGACGACCTGGAAGGTGGCGAGCACCGGCGACAGGCGGACGATCTTGAGGATCCGCAGCAGCCGAACCAGCCGCAGGAGGAAGAGGTCACCCGGGAGGATCGGCGCCAGCCAGAAGGGCAGCACGGCCACGAGGTCGACCAGGGCCGAAGGTGTCGCGGCCCAGCGCAGGCGGCCGAGCAGCGGATGTGTGTAGCGGCCCGCCCGATCCTCCACGCAGGCCCAGAGCCTGAGAACGTATTCGACGGTGAACAGAACCATGAAGCCGAGCTCGGCCCCGGCCAGCACCGCACCGATCCGCCGGGCCCAGGGCTCGACCGACTCGACGACGACCAGGAGGGAGGCGGCGAGGATCGCGGCCGCGAGGCCACGACGAATGGCACGGACCGCCGGCCCGCTCGCCTCCTCGTCCTCGATCAGCTCGTGGAGCCGCGCGCGGACACCCATCGGGGGCTCAGGAGGTGCCCGCCGCCTCCGCCTGACGCACGAGGCGTACGCGACGGCCGCAGGCGGGCGGCTGCTCGACCGCCACGACCTCACCCGAGGAGAAGCGGCCACGCCAGACCGACGCGGGCCGCGGACCCTCGCCGATCACGGGTCCCTGCCGGCGGAGGCTGAAGAGGAAGGTGCCGTTCGGATTGACGGTGCCCTCCACCCACCAGCGCTGGACGGCGGCGAGCGCACCCTCGCGCGGGGCCTCCGGCTCGACGGCGCTCCCCCCGATCGCCAGATCGTCGCGGAACAGGACGAGCTGCACCGGGCCGCAGCGGCCGTCGGTCCTCTCGATCGCCGCCGCCTCGCCGGTCCAGCGCTCGACCTCGCCGCGCGGGCGGTTGACGATCGGATCGACGCACCCGACCAGGGTCGCCGATGCGATCGCGACCGCAGCGAACCCCGCCGCCCGCGCCCCGCCCGCCCTCATGACCCGTCTCCCGCCTGCCGCTCCCGATGCCGCATCCTAGCGCAGCCGGCGGCCACAGATCACGCCACGCGAAGGGGCTTGTAGCGGATCCGGTGCGGCTGGTCGGCGGCGCTGCCCAGACGGCGGTGCCGGTCGGCCTCGTAGTCCTGGTAGTTGCCCTCGAACCACACGACCCGCGACTCGCCCTCGAAGGCGAGGATGTGGGTGCAGATCCGATCGAGGAACCAGCGGTCGTGGCTGATGATGACCGCACAGCCGGCGAAATCGAGCAGCGCGTCCTCGAGCGCCCGGAGCGTGTCGACGTCCAGATCGTTGGTCGGCTCGTCGAGCAGGATGACGTTGGCACCCGACTTCAGCAGCTTGGCCATGTGGACCCGGTTGCGCTCGCCACCGGAGAGCTGGCCGACCTTCTTCTGCTGGTCGGGGCCGCGGAAGTTGAACGCGGCGACGTAGGCACGGCTCGGCATGCTCTGCCGGCCGAGCTCGATCACGTCCTTGCCGTCGGAGATCTCCTCCCAGACCGAGCGGTTGGGGTCGAGCGCGTCACGGCTCTGGTCGACGTAGCCGAGGCGGACCGTCTCGCCGATCCGCAGCGTACCCGCGTCCGGCCGCTCCTGCCCGACGATCATCCGGAAGAGGGTCGTTTTGCCGGCGCCGTTCGGGCCGATCACGCCGACGATACCCCCGGGCGGTAGCTTGAAGTCGAGCCCGTCGATCAACAGCCGATCGCCGTAACCCTTGGCGAGGCCCTCGGCCTCGACCACGAGCTCGCCCAGCCGCGGCCCCGGCGGGATGACGATCTGGGCGCTGCCCGGCGCACGATCCTGGGCCTGGCGGAGGAGCTCCTCGTAGGCCTGGACGCGCGCCTTGGCCTTGGCCTGGCGGGCGCGCGGCGACGCCGCGATCCATTCCTGCTCGCGGGCGAGCGTCTTCTGGCGGGCGACCTCCTCGCGCTCCTCCTGCTCGAGGCGCTTGCGCTTCTGCTCCAGCCAGCCCGAGTAGTTGCCCTCGTAGGGGTAGGCGCGGCCGCGGTCGAGCTCGAGGATCCAGCCCGCGACGTTGTCGAGGAAGTAGCGGTCGTGGGTGACCGCCACGACCGTGCCCTTGTAGTCCTTGAGGAAGCGCTCGAGCCAGGCGACCGATTCCGCATCCAGATGGTTGGTCGGCTCGTCGAGCAGCAGGAGATCGGGCTGGGACAGGAGCAGTCGGCAGAGCGCCACCCGCCGCCGCTCGCCGCCCGAGAGTCGCGTGACGTCGGCGTCGCCCGGCGGGCAGCGCAGCGCGTCCATGGCGATCTCGAGCTGGCGCTGCAGCTCCCAGCCCTGGACCGCGTCGATCTTCTCCTGGAGTTCCGCCTGCTCTGCCAGGAGCGCGTTCATCTCGTCCTCGTCGAGCGGCTCGGCGAACCGGGCCGAGATCGCATCGAAGCGGTCGAGCAGCGCCTTGGTCCCGGCGACACCGTCCATCACGTTGCCGAGCACGTCCTTCGACGGGTCGAGCCTGGGCTCCTGCTCGAGCAGACCGACCTTGGCACCTTCCGCCGCCCAGGCCTCCCCGCCGAAATCCTTGTCGATGCCGGCCATGATCCGCAGTACCGTGGACTTGCCGGAGCCGTTGATGCCGAGCACGCCGATCTTCGCTCCGGGCAGGAAGGCGAGGGTCACGTTCTCCAATATCTTCTTTCCGCCCGGATAGATCTTGGACAGCCGACGCATCACGTAGACGTACTGGTAGGCGGCCATGCGGCTCCTCGGAGAATCGGTTGGCGGGGGAGGGGGACGAGCTGCGCACCTTCTAGCGCGTCGCGCGTGTGCACGGAAGCGGCCGGCCCGGTAGGGCGCGGCGACGCGCACCTCTGGGCCTTGCCCGCGCCGGGTTCTTGGCGGAAACGGAGGCAACGGTCCGGTGGGTGTTCGCGTCCGCCGGTCGGGGGAGGCGGTGATGGCCAAACGCATACTCGTGGTCGACGACGAACCGAACATCGTCTTGAGCCTCGAGTTCCTGATGCGGCGCGCCGGCTTCGAGGTCACCGTGGCGAGGAGCGGCGGCGAGGCGCTGAAGGCGCTCGAGGGTCCGCCGCCCGATCTGATGCTGCTCGACGTGATGATGCCGGAGTTCGACGGCTACGAGGTGTGCGAGCGGATCCGCGCGCGACCGGAGTGGCGGGCGACCAAGATCATCATGCTCACCGCGCGCGGCCGCGAGGCGGAGCGGGAGCGCGGCCTGGCGCTCGGGGCCGATGCCTACGTGACCAAGCCGTTCTCGACCCGCGAGCTGGTCGAGCAGGTCAAGCGCATGCTGGACGTGGCCTGAGGTCCCCGCCGGTGCCCGAGCCGCGCACGGTCCTCTGGAGCGCCGCGGGGCTGCTGGCGGCAGCGGCCCTCGGGCTCGGCATGCTGGCCTCCGCCAGGCTGCACGGCGTGGCACCCGCCTCGGCGACCCTGGTGCTGGCGCTCGGTGCAGTCCTGGCACTGGCGCTGGGCGGTGCCGCCCTGGCGATCGACCGGCTGGTCCTGGCACCGGCGCGCGCACTGGTGCGCTCGATCGAGACCGTGCTCGGCACCGGGCGGCGGGAGCGGCTCGCGCCGCCCACCCGCCACGGGCTGGGCGCCCTGCCGGAGCGGATCGGCGAGGTGCTGGAGCGGGTCGCGGGCGCCGAGGAGCGGCTGGCGCAGGAGCGGGCGCAGGCGCGCGCCGCCGCCGAGGCCGACCGCCGTCGCCTGGCGGCGATCCTCAAGGACGTCGGCGAGGGCCTCGTCCACGCCGCCCCGGACGGCAGGATCCTGCTCTACAACGATGCCGCCGTCACCCTGCTCGGAGCACCCGCCGGCCTCGGCCTCGGGCGCTCGATCTACGACACGATCTCGCGCGAGACGCTCGCCTACCATGTCGACCTGCTGCGGCGGACGGCGCGTGGCGAGGGGCCGACCCGGGCGGGCGAGCCGTTCATCGCCGCGGCCAGCGAGACCGGGCGTCTCCTGCGCTGCCGGCTGAGCCTCGTCGGCGAGGGCGCGGCCGGGAACGAAGGCTTCGTGCTGGCGATCGCCGAGGCCGGGCTGCAGGTGAGCGGCGGGACGGGCCGGCTGCTCGACCAGCTGGAGACCGCCTGGCGCGGGCCCGTGGCCTCGATCCGCGCGGCCGCCGAGGTGCTGCGCGACGACGGTCCCGACGAGCAGAGCGGCTGGTTCGCACGGGTGGTGGAAGAGGAGGCGGGGCGCCTCGAGGCGCTGCTCGGCGAGCTCGCCGGCGAGGCCCGCGCGCTCACCCTTCGCCAATGGCCGCTCTACGACGTCGCCACCGGTGATCTGGTCGACGTCCTGGCCGAGCGGCTGGCCGCGCGGCAGATCCCGATCCAGCTCGGCGCCGAGGGCAAGAGCGTCTGGGCGAGTGCCGACGGCGGCACGCTCGTGATGCTGCTCACGAGCTTCCTCGAACGGCTGGCCGCTGCCGGGGTCCGCGAGGTGCGGATGTCGGCGCGCGCCCGACCGACCGGCTCGACCCTGCGCCTCGCCTGGTCGGGGCCGATGCCCGCGCGTGGCGAGCTCGACGCCTGGCTCGACGCCCGCCTCGAGGGCTTCGGGCTGCCGTTCACCGCCCGCGAGATCGCCGAGCGGCACGGCGCCGAGCCCTGGCTCGCTGCGACCGCGGACGGCGCCGCCCTGCACCTGCCGCTGCCGGCGCCCACCGGCGTGCACGCCGTGCGGGCTGCCCCGGCGCTGCCGGCTCGACCCGAGTTCTACGACTTCGACCTCGCGGCATCGGCC
>JBBIIE010000015.1:0-40202 GCA_037446605.1 Geminicoccaceae bacterium
CGGCGGCGACCTCGACCGGCGGCTCGCGCGCGCAGGCGCCGAGAAGGGCCAGCGCCAGCGCCACGACCGCCCGCCGCCCGCCGCTCACGCGATCGTCAGCCGTCGCGAGCGGCCGGAGCGCCGATCGCCCCTTCGCTCCGGCCGGCTCCTGGCCGTAGCCTCCGGCCACGCGTCGCCGGCCCGTGGCGGTCGAGGCGGCGGCGGGTGCGACGGAAGGCCCACCAGGATCGGGGGAGTTGCCATGGGCGCGGAGCGGCTGACGGTGCGTCGGCGGATCGCGGCTGCGGTCCTCGTCTTCGCGATGGCCCTGCTCGGCTCGACCGGTGTGGCCTCGGCCGGCCCGCTCGCACCGCGCGAGGGCTGGGAGATCGCCCGCAGCGGCAAGTCCTGGGCGGCCCTGCTGGAGAGCCTGAAGGCGGCCGTCAAGGAGGCGGGCATGGCGGTCGTGACCGAGGCCGGGCCGACCGAGGCGGCGCGCGCCCGCGGGGTCACCATCCCGGGCAACCGGGTGGTCGGTGTGTTCCGCAACGACTTCGCGGTGCGCGTCCTCGAGCTCAGCACGGCGGCCATGATCGAGGCGCCGATCCGCTTCTACGTGACCGAAGGCCCGGACGGGGTCGGCTGGCTGTCCTACAAGCGCCCGTCCTTCGTCCTCGCCCCCTACGCGGCCGAAGGTGGTGCCCGGCTCACCGCGATCGGCGCCGAGCTCGACGCGATCTTCGCCCGGATCGCCGCGCGCGCCCTGGCCCCCTGAGCCGGCGCTCATCGCCGGAAGGCCTCGTCGACCGGCACGCCCCAGCCCTGGACGAGCCGGTTGGTCTCGTTCGCCATGCCCACGACCGCGATCAGCTCGGCCAGCATCGCCTCGCTCATGCCGCGCTTCCTGGCCGCGGCGGTGTGGCTCGTGATGCAGTACTCGCAGCCGTTGGTGATCGAGACCGCGATGTAGAGCATCTCCTTGACCAGCGGGTCGAGGGCGCCGGGCGCCATGACCTCCTTGATGCTCTCCCAGGTCCGGCGCAGGGTCTTCGGATCGTGCGCCAGGTACTTCCAGAAATTGTTGACGTCCGGGACGTTGCGCGTGGCCTTGATGTCGTCGAACACCGCGCGGACCTCGGCCGGCGCGTCGGCGTACTCGATCGGCTTCACCATGGCGGCTCCCTTCTTCATCGGGTCGACAGCACGAGCAGGGCGGACAAGGTTAGGAGCGAGGCGGCGTGGGTGACCAGCACGATCGTGGCGCTCGACGGGAAGCGCCCGGCGCGCTCGGCGATGACGAACACGGTGGCCGCGGTCGGCAATGCCGCGGTGAGCAGCGCCCCGCGCAGCACCGCCTCGGACACCGGGTGGACGAAGCTCGCCGCGAGCCACACGAGGAGCGGGTGGCCGAGGAGACGGACGGCGGTCACGAGCAGCACCTCGCCGACCCCTCCCCGGGCCGGCACCGCGGCGAGCGAGGTGCCGAGGGCGAAGAGCGCGCAGGGGCTGGCGGCGGCCGCCAGGAAGCCGGTGAAGCCGGCGAGCGGGCCGGGCAGCGTCAGGCCGGAGAGTGGGAGCGCGAACCCGAGGGCGACCGCGACCACGAGCGGGTTGCCGACCACCCCGCGCAGCGTGCGGCCGAGCGTGCCGAGGAACCCGCCGCGACCCCGCCCGGCCTCGACCAGGGCCACGGTCATGGGGATGCTCACGAGCCGGTCCAGAAGGAGTGCCAGCACGGCGGCGAGGGCCGCGTCGGGGCCGAACGCGGCCGAAAGGAGCGGGATCCCCATGTAGCCGGAGTTGGGAAAGGTGGCGGCGAGCGCGCAGGGCCGCGGTCGCCGTGTCCTCGCGCCGGACCAGCCGCCCGTAGTCGAGGATCAGGAAGTAGATCACGAGGGCGGGGCCGAAATAGACGATCAGGAACCCCGCATCGAGCAGCCGGTCGACGGGGGCCGCGCCCACCTTCCCGACCAGGAGCGAGGGCAGCGCGAACCAGAAGACGAAGGCATCGAGCCCGCGCACCGTGGTGGCGTCGACCACGCCGACCTTGAACGCCGGCCAGCCACAGGCGATGACGGCGAAGAAGGGCAGGACGACGTCGAGGATGACACGCAAGGCGGCCGGGCTCTTCTTGCGGATGGGCGGCCGAGGCCGCGGGCGCGAGCCTAGGTGCACCGGTCCACCTGTCAACGCGAGCCGACGCGGCGGCGTCGGGAGACCCGCGCCCCTTGCCGCGCGCCGAGGACCGACCATGGTCGTCGGCCGTGCGTCTTCCGGAGAACGCCCTCGTGAAGCTCGGTCACGGCCTTTTCCTCGCCGCGTGCCTGCTCCTCGCCACGGTCGAGGTCGGTGCCACGGCCGAGACGGCGGCCGGCGATCCCACCTTCCTCCTGCCCGGGGAACGGCCGCAGCAAGTGGTCGACGGTGCGGCCCACGATTTCGTCTTCACCGAGGGGCCGGCGGTCGCCTGCGACGGCAGCGTCTATTTTTCCGACATCACCTGGAGCCGGGGGCCGCGCGGGCCACGGGGCGGGCTCCGGGCCGGCAACATCTTCCGCTACGATCCGAAAAGCGGCCGGCTCGAGCTCTTCCGCTCACCCTCCGGCATGGCGAACGGCCTCGCGATCGACGCGCGCTGCGGCCTCCTCGCCGCCGAGGGTGCCGACCGCGGTGGCCGGCGGATCACGCGCACCGATCCTTCGACCGGCCGGGCCGAAATCCTGGCCGACACCTTCCGCGGCAGGCCGTTCGACGCGCCCAACGACCTCGCGGTCGACGGACGCGGCCGGATCTGGTTCACCGATGCCCGTTACGTCGGCCGGGAGCCGGTCGAGCAGGACTCGCCCGCCGTCTACCGCATCGACCCGGACGGCAGCGTCGCGCGGGTTCTGGTTCCCGACGGCCGGCCGAACGGGATCGCGCTCTCGCCCGACGGCGGCAGCCTCTTTCTCGCGATCTTCGAGCCGGGCGAGCGCCGTCTGCTCGGGCGCTCGGTGGCGCGGCGGATGGTCATCGAGCGCTGGACGGTCGATCGCGACGGCGCGCTGCGCGACGGTCGGGTGCTCGTCGATTTCGCCGACCACGACGGCGCCGACGGGCTCGCGACCGACCGCGAGGGCAATCTCTGGGCCGCGGTCCAACGACGCGACCGGCCCGGCATCTACGCCTTCGATCCCGCGGGCCGCGAGCGCGCCCACGTGCCGCTGCCCGCCCCCACCAATCTCGCCTTCGGCCGCCCGCCCGAGGACGACGTTCTCTGGATCACCGCCGACCGGAGCCTCTGGCGGCTACGGGTCGGGAAGCGGGGGCACCATCCGGGTCCACGCTGAAGCGAGCGATCGAGGCTCCTGTCCGGAGCATGGCCCCCGCGACTTGGGGTATGTTGTAGCCATCGGTCGGTCCAACCTATGGTCGGTCGACCCCGGCAGCACGACCGGGGAGCTGGGGAGGACCACGATGTCTCGCACGGTGCTGCCCGCGCTTGCGGGCGCCACGCTCGTGCTCGCCGGCCTCGGCGGCGGCGCCCTGGCCGCCGATCCGAGCGGCGATCCGGCCTTCATCCCGCCCGGCGCCAGGCTCGAGAAGGTCGTCGACGGCGACCGGCACGACCTGATCTTCGCCGAGGGCCCGGTCGTCACCTGCGACGGTCAGGTGCTCTGGTCGGACATCACCTTCACCAACGCCAAGAAGGGTCCGCACGGCGGGCTGCGCGCCGGCAACATCATGCGCTACGACCCGAAGACGGGTGCGGTCTCGGTGTTCCGCTCGCCCTCGGGCATGTCGAACGGGCTCCGGATCGATCTGAACTGCAACCTCCTGGCGGCCGAGGGTGCGGACTACGGTGGCCGGCGGATCACGCGGACCGATCTGAAGACCGGGCGCGCCGAGATCGTGGCCGGGCTCCATCAGGGCCGACCGTTCAACGCGCCCAACGACATCACGATCGACAGCAAGGGGCGGATCTACTTCTCCGATCCGCGCTATCTCGGGCACGAGCCGGTCGAGCAGGGCTCGATGGCGGTCTACCGGATCGACCCGGACGGCTCGGTCCACCAGATCGTGACCGACGCCGGCAAGCCGAACGGTGTCGCGGTCTCGCCGGACGAGCGGACGCTCTACGTCGTGAGCAACGACAACGGCCAGCTCGATCTCATCCGCAACGGCGCCTCGCCCTCGACCAAGGGGGCGATGGCGCTCCTGGCCTACGATCTCGACGAGGCGGGCAAGGCCACGAACCGCCGCGTGCTGGTCGACTACCTGCCCGAGGATGGGCCGGACGGGCTCGTGGTCGATGCGGAGGGCAATCTCTGGGTGGCGGTCCGCAACCAGAAGCGGCCGGGCATCTACGCCTACACGCCCAGGGGCGAGGAGAAGGGCTACATCCCGACGACCATCCCGACCAACGTCCATTTCGGCCGCGGCGAGGATTCCAATCTCCTCTGGATCACCGCCGACAACAGCCTCTACCGGATCCGGGTCGGCAAGAAGGGCCACCATCTGCAGAAGTGAGGGCGTGCGGCCGGGTGCCCGGTGCACCCGGCCGGACGGTGGACCGGCGGCCGGGGCTGGGCTAAGGGCGGCGGCGCTGCCCGAGGAGAGCCCGCATGAGCGACCGCCGCTACGGCTTCGAGACCCTGGCCGTGCACGCCGGCGCGGCGCCCGACCCCACGACCGGGGCGCGCGCCGTGCCGATCTACCAGACCACCTCCTACGTGTTCGACGACGTCGACCACGCGGCGGCGCTGTTCAACCTGCAGAAGTTCGGCAACATCTACTCCAGGCTCACCAACCCCACGGTCTCGGTGCTCGAGGAGCGGGTCGCGGCGCTGGAGGGCGGGACCGCCGCCTGCGCCACCGCCTCCGGGCACAGCGCCCAGTTCCTGACGTTCCTCAACCTCCTCGGGCCGGGCGACAACATCGTCGCCTCCTCGCGCATGTACGGCGGCTCGATCAGCCAGATGCGGCAGACCTTCCCGCAGTTCGACTGGCACGTCACCTATGTCGACCCGCGCGAGCCGGAGGCGTTCCGGCGGGCGCTCGACGACCGCAGCAAGGCGATCTTCATCGAGTCCTGCTCGAACCCCGACGGGATCGTGCCGGACATCGAGGCCATCGCCGCGATCGCGCACGGCCACGGCGTGCCGCTCGTGGTCGACAACACCGTGCCGACCCCCTATCTCTGCCGCCCCTTCCGCCACGGCGCCGACATCGTCGTCCATTCGCTGACGAAGTATCTGGGCGGCCAGGGCAACTCGATCGGCGGGATCATCGTCGAGGGCGGCCGGTTCAACTGGGACAACGGCAAGTTCCCGCAGCTCACCGAGCCCTGCGCCGCCTATCACGGCCTGCGCTTCTACGAGACCTTCGGCAACTTCGCCTTGACCGTCCGCAACAAGGCGATCGGGCTGCGCGACATGGGCCCGTGCCTGTCGCCCTTCAACGCGTTCCTGATCCTGCAGGGAATCGAGACCCTGCCCTTGCGCATGGACCGCCACGTCGCCAATGCCGACAAGGTGGCCGAGTTCCTGGCCGGGCATCCGCAGGTGGCCTGGGTCTCCTACGCGCGCTTGCCGCAGAACCGCACCCCGCTCGTCGACAAATATTGCCCCAAGGGGGTGGGCTCGCTGTTCACCTTCGGCGTCAAGGGCGGCTACGAGCAGGGGGTCAAGCTGATCAACGCGGTCGAGCTGTTGAGCCACGTCGCCAACATCGGCGACACCCGCTCGCTCATCATCCACCCGGCCTCGACCACGCACCGGCAATTGAGCCCCGAGCAGCTCCGGGCCGCCGGCGCCGGTCCCGAGGTGATCCGGCTCTCGGTCGGCATCGAGACGGTCGACGACATCATCGCCGACCTCGACCAAGCGCTCAGGAAGTCGGCGGCCTGACCGCCGCCGGCGCGCCGTCCGCGGCGAAGTGGCGGCGGGCGAGCTCGATCAGGAGGTCACGGATCGCCTCGGCCGGCTCGGCGAGGGGCGCCATCTCGGAGGTGCAGAGCGAGAGCACCTCGCCGATCGCCGGCGCGGTGAGGGGGAGGATGCGGATCGCCTCGCCCTCGCGGGCGATGCGCAGGGCGACCGCCGGCGGCACGATGGTCGCGGCGAGCCCCGCCTGGACGGCGCGGGCGAGCGTGCGCACCGCGTCGATCTCGGCGATCACGCGGAGCTCGGTGCGGGCGCGGGCGAAGGCGAGCTCGACCGCGCGGCGGACGAAGTTGTAGGCGGGCGGCAGGACGAGCGGCAGGCCGGAAAGCCGCGCCACCGCGACCTCGGGCCCGTCCAGCCCGTCCGAGAGGTCCTCGCGCAGCACGAGCACGAAGGTCTCGCGGGTGATCGGCTCGAAGCGCAGCCCCTTGATCGGCCCGGCGCCGTGCAGGAGCGCCATCTCCAGCCGGCCGTTGGCGATCATCTGGCTGTAGGGCTGGCTCACGCTCTCGGTGAGCTGGAGGAGGATGCCGGGGTAGCGCTCGCGGGCCCGGGCGAGCAGCTCGAGCGCGAGGGTGCCCGCACCGCTGAACGGCACGAGCCCGACCGAGACCCGCCCGCTCAGCGCCTCACCGGCGCGGGCGATCTCGGCGCGCGCCCGGTCGAGCTGGCGGAGCACCGTCTGGGCGTGGCGGTAGAGGACCTTGCCGGCCTCGGTCGTGGTCACGCCGCGCTGCCCGCGGATCAGGAGCTTCTTGCGGAAATGGTGCTCGAGCGCGGCGATGTGCTGGCTGAGCGCCGGCTGGGCGATGTTGAGGATGTCGGCGGCGCGGGTGATGCTCCCGGTGTCGACGATCGTGACGAAGAAGCCGAGCCGCCGGATGTCCAAGGGCCGCCACCTGCGCTGGCCGGCAGGAGCTTATGGGTGGGCGGTACGGGGGTCAACGCGACCGGCTCCGCAGGCGCGAGCGGCCGGCGCACGCGGGCTCAGAGGATCCGGTCGGGCAGGAACGAGACGAGCCCCGGTGCGGCCGCGAGGAGGAGGACGAAGCCCATCATGATCAACAGATAGGGCAGCGTCACCCGCGCGATGAAACCGGTGCTGCGGCCGGTCAGGCTCTGGATGACCACGAAGTTGAAGGCCACGGGCGGGGTGATCTGCGCCATCTCGACCACCAGCACGAGGAAGATCCCGAACCAGAGCTTGTCGAAGCCGGCCGCAGCCACGATCGGGAGCACGACCGGCAGCGTGGTGGCGATCATCGAGAAGCCCTCGAGCACCGTGCCGAGCAGGAGGTAGAAGAGCATGAGGGCCACGATCAGCATGATCGGCGAGAGGTTCCAGGACGAGACCGCGGCGGCCGCGGCGTCCGGGATCCCGAGCACGGCGGCGACGTTCCCCAGGATCTTCGCCCCCAGGATGATGAGCCCCATGATCGAGCTGGTCTGCACCGTGCCGAGCGCGATCGCGCGCAGCACGGCGGGCGAGAGCGCCTCCTGCCACCAGGAGATCGCGGCCGCGCCGACCACACCCAGCGCCGCCGCCTCGGTCGGCGTGGCGAGGCCGCCGTACATCGAGCCCAGCACGCAGAGGATCAGGAAGAGGGCCGGTCCGAGCTCGCGGAGCGCAGCGATCCGCACACCCAGGCCCACCCGGCGCAGCCGCCGCTCGCTCTCCGGGACGAGCTCGGGGCGCAGGCTCGTGTGCAGCATGATCCAGGCGGAGAAGCAGCCGGCGAGCAGGAGGCCGGGTACGATCCCGGCGGTGAACAGGCGGAGGACCGATTCGTCGGCGAGCACGCCGTAGATGATCATGACCGTGCTGGGTGGGATCAGGAAGCCGAGCGTGCCGGCGCCGGCCAGGCTGCCGATCGCGATCTCCGGTGCGTAGCCGCGGCGCAGCAGCTCCTTCAGGGTCATCCGCCCGACGACCTGGGTGGTGGCGGCCGAGGAGCCGGAGATCGCGGCGAAGATCGTGCAGCCCACGATGTTCACGTGCAGGAGTCGGCCGGGCAGGAGGCCCGCCCAGGGGGCGAGGCCGGAGAAGAGCGCGCCCGAGAGCTTGGTGCGGAACAGGAACTCGCCCATCGCCACGAACAGCGGCAGGGCGACGAGGTCGGGGGTGGTGAGGATCCCGAACGCGTACTGCGCCAACAGACGGTCGAGCGGCAGGGACAGGAACAGGGCACCCAGGCCGAGCGCCGTCGCGACGAGGGCCAGGCCGATCCAGACCCCGCTCGCGAGCAGGCCGAAGAGCATCGCCAAGAGGCTCGCCACGACGGCGGTCATCGACGCCTCCCCCGGGTGCCCGCCGCGGCGCCGGCGCCGGGCCTAGTCGATCGCGCTCGGGGCGCCGAGCTCGGGCCGGCTCGGCGCGCCACCGGCGAGGCAGGTCGCGAGGCGCGCCGTCATCTGGAGCGCGAGCAGGGCCATGCCGAGGGCCAGGCAGGCCTGCGGGATCCAGAGCGGCGTGAAGCTGTCCTGCGAGACCTCGCCGAAGCTCCAGGTGCGCCAGGTCAGCTCGGCGAGGGCGCGGGCGAGGAACAGGGTGACGAGCGCTCCGATCAGCGTGGCGAGGGTCTCGAGCACCCGGCGGAGCCCCGGCCCGCCCGCGCGCAGCAGGATCTCGACCCGGATCTGCAGTCCGGCGCGCAACGTGAAGGCGGCGCCCGAAAGGAACGCCGCCCCCATGAGATAGCCCGAATATTCCCAGCCGACATGGATCGTGGCGGGCATCGCCGGCACGAGCCGGGCGAGTGCCGCCACCAGGATCTCGAGCAGCACGAGGCCGGTGAGCGCCACCACGCAGGCGGCGGCGAACCAGGCGCCGACGACCGCGAGCCGGTCGGCGGCGGCCTGGAACGCCGCGGCGAGGTCCGCTGCACGCGCGGGGAGGCGCACCGGCCCGCCCCGCGCTCAGCGGCCGACCGCCGCCTTGAAGCGCTCGACCAGCGGCCGGGCCGCCGGCACCCGCCCGATGAAATCGTCCTGCAGTGCCCGGCCGCGCTCGGCCATCGCGGCGCGCAGCTCGGGCGACAGCTCGACGAACTGCATCCCGTGATCGGTCATGATCTTGATGCTGTCGAGATCGCCCTGGCGGGAGACCTCCCAGAACTGCGGCTCGAGCTCGGTAGCGAGGCGCTCGATGGTGGCGCGGTGCTCGGCCGGGATGCGGTTCCAGCTCTCGAGGCCGATCGTCACCATGTTCGAGCCCCAGGTGTGGTTCGTCGGGTGGATGCATTTCAGGAACTCCCAGAACCGCCCGTCCACGCCCGAGGTGGCGGAGGTCGCGACACCGGCGATGCGCCCCGAGGCGAGCGCCGGGACGACCTCGCCCCAGGGCATGGCCACCCCGGCCATGCCGACCGCGCTCACGATGTCGACGGTGTTCTTGTCGGCCCCGCGGACCGGAATGCCGCGGAACTCGTCGATCCTGGAGACCGCCACCTTGAGATAGACGTACTGCGCCGGCGACGGCACCATGTACAGGATCTTCTGCCGGTTCTGCTGCGCGAGCTTCTCGAATTCGGGGCGGATGATCTGGTGGTACTTCTTCAGCTCGTCCATCGACTGGACGAGGAAGGGGATGCCCTCGACCCCGAACAGCGGGTTCACGCCGACCTGCTGGCTGATGTTGATGTCGGCCATCTCGACCAGGCCGTCGCGCACCGCGGTGAGCTGGTCCGGGCCCTTGAAGCCGAGCGACCCGCCCGCACGGACGTTGATGACCACCGCTCCGCCGGTCGCCGCCCTGACCGCCCCGGCGAAGCGCTGGGCGTTCTTCACCATGAAGTTCGATTCGGGCAGCACGCTCGACAGGTTGAGCTGCAGCTGGGCGCGCGCCGGCGTGGCCAGGGCGAGGGCCAGCCCGGCCGCGGCCGCCGCACCGAGCAGATGACGTCGCGTCGGTCGCATGGATCGTCTCCCTGTTGTCCCCTCGAGCGGGCCGCCGGAGCCTCGCCTGGTCCCGGCTCGGAGCGGCTCGGTGCACGGTAGGATCGTCGCGGCGGCGGCCGGTAGTCGGCGTTCGGCTCTCGCGGCATCGCCGTTTCTTATGCCCGCCGGCTCAATAGCGCGCGGCCCGCGCCTCGAGCGCGTCGACGAAGGAACGGTCGAAGCGGCCGGCGCGGATCGCCCGGATCGTCTCCTCTTCCCGCTGTCGCTGCGCCTCGGCGCGGGCGATCAGCTCCTCGGCCCGCTCGGCGGGGAAGGCGAGGAGGCCGTCGGCGTCGCCGACCACGAGGTCGCCCGGCCGGATCGGCTGGCCGCCGATCGCGACGGGCACGTTGATCGCCCCGGGGCCGTCCTTGTAGGGGCCGCGATGGGTGTGCCCGCGCGCCCAGACCGGGAAGTCGCGCTCGGCGAGCTCGGCCACGTCGCGCACCGCCCCGTCGAGCACCATGCCGGCGAGGCCCAGGCTCTCGGCGAAGAGCGTCAGGATCCCGCCCACGAGCGCGTTCGTGACGTCACCATCGGCCGCCACCACCAGGACGTGGCCCGGGCTGCAGAAGTCGAAGGCGCGCAGGACGGCCAGATTGTCGCCCGCCCGGGTGCGCACGGTGAGCGCCGTGCCGGCGAGCGGTGCGCCACGATGGTAGGGCCGGAGCCCAGCGATGCCGTGGTTGCGCTGCAGTTGATCGCTCAACAGTGCCACCGGCAGGGCGCGCAGCCGGGCGAGCAGGGCCGGATCGGTGGGTGGTGCGCTCGGATGTTTCTCGATCGCCATCCCCGCTCTCCTCAGCGCAGCGTCGCCACGGCCCGCGCGATGCGCCGCACACCCTCGTCCAGGGTCTCGAGGGCGGTTGCGATCGACAGCCGGAAATAGGGCGAGAGCCCGTAGGCCTCACCCGCCACCGCCGCCACACCGGCCTCGTCCAAGAGCCAGAGGACGACGTCGCGGTCGCTTTCGAGAGTCTTCCCGGCGGCCGTCCGCGCGCCGATCAGCCCGGCGCAGGAGACGAACAGGTAGAACGCCCCCTCGGGCGGACGGCAGGTGAGCCCGGAAATCCGCGCGAGCGCTTCGAGCGTTCGGTCGCGGCGCTCGCGATAGACGGCGAGCCGTTCGGCGACGAACGATTGGTCACCCGTGAGCGCCTCGACCGCCGCGGCCTGGCTCACCGAGCAGGCGTTGCCCGCCGACTGCGAGAGCAGCGTGGCGATGGCCGAAACGAGCTCGCGCGGCCCGGCCGCCCAGCCGATCCGCCAGCCGGTCATGGCGTAGGTCTTCGAGACCCCGTTCACGGCGAGGGTTCGGTCGCGCAGCTCCGGCGCCGCCTCGAGGAGATGCGGGGCGATCCCGCCGGCGAAGTGGATGTGCTCGTAGATGTCGTCGGTGAGGATCAGGAGCTCGGCATGGCGGCCGAGCACCCGGGCGAGGCCGCGCCATGCCGCGAGATCGTAGGTCGCACCCGTGGGATTGGCCGGCGAGTTGAGCACGAGCCAGCGGGTCCTCGGGCCGATCGCCGCCTCGAGCTGCTCGGGGCGCAGCTCGAAGCCCGCCTCCTCGGGGCAGGGCAGGGCAACCGGCACACCGTCGCAGGCCAGCACCGCGTCGGGATAGGAGACCCAGTAGGGTGCCGGGATCAGCACCTCGTCGCCGGGCTCGAGGGTCGCCGCGAAGGCGGCGAAGATCGCGCTCTTGGCGCCGTTGGTGACGACGATCTCCTCGGGCGCCCATTCGAGACCGTGGTCGCGGGCGAGCTTCTGCGCGATCGCCCGGCGCAGCTCGATCGTCCCGGCGAGCGCCGTGTAACGCGTGGCGCCCGCCTCCATGGCCCTGGCGGCGGCGCGGCGGATCGGCTCGGAGGTGGGAAAGTCGGGCTCGCCCACCGCGAGGTTGACGATCGACCGCCCGGCACGGCGCAGTTGGTCGGCCCGCTCGGCGGCGGCGGTGCTGGGCGACGGCTTGATCCGTCGGACCCGCTCGGCGACGTGGATCGCAGCCAAGTCCCGTTTCCCGATCGGTCGGTGACGGGGAGAACCCTAACGGCCGATCGCCTGGGCGACCAAGACGGTCTCGCTCTGGCGGGATAGGCGCGGCTTATGCGCCGGGCGGCCGCGCTCCGGGGCATAAGCCCGTGCTATCGCGACAGTCGCGATCGCTCTTGGCGCCGTACCGGCCGTGCCGCCTAGGCTTCGACCCGGACAGCCGGTGGCCGGGGGATGGACGTCGAGGAGATCGAGGCGCTGATCGCCGCGTTCGCGGCTTCCGACCTCGCCGTGATGGACTTCACGCGCGGCGGTTGGCGGCTCCGGCTCGTGCGCGCACCGGGTGGCGAGGTCAACCGGCAGGAGTTCGGCGCGGTTCGCCCGGCGTCGCCGTCGCACGGATCCCCGGAGCGCGGCGCGGGAGACGCGCCGGCGCGGACCTTCGAGATCCGCGCGCCACTCGCGGGCATCGTCCAGCTCGCCCCGGCGCCCGGCGCACCGCCCTTCACCGCCCCCGGACAGTCCGCGGAGAGAGGGCAGGTCGTGGCGATCGTCGAGGCGATGAAGGTCCTGAACGAGGTGCGTGCCCCCCGCGCCGGCCGGGTCGAGGCGGTGCTGGTCGAATCGGGGGCCGAGGTCGAGGCCGGCCGACCCCTCCTGCGGCTCGGCGTGGCGTGATGTTCCGCTCGGTCCTGATCGCCAACCGGGGCGAGATCGGGCTGCGCATCCTGCGCGCCTGCCGCCGGCTCGGGCTCGAGACGGTCGCGGTCTGCTCGGAGGCCGATCGCGATCAGCCCTGGCTCGCGCTCGCCGACCGGGCGGTCGGCATCGGCCCGGCCCCGGCGACACGCTCCTATCTCGACCCGGCGGCGATCCTGCTCGCCGCCGAGGCGACCGGTGCCGAGGCGATCCACCCGGGCTACGGCTTCCTGTCGGAGAACGCCGATTTCGCCCGGATGGTCGCCGACTGCGGACGGATCTTCATCGGGCCCCCGCCCGCGTGCATCCGGACCATGGGCGACAAGGTCGAGGCCAAGCGGGCCATGATCGCGGCCGGTGTTCCGTGTGTGCCGGGCTCGTCCGACGCCCTGCCCGAGGATCCCTCGGCCGCCCGAACCGTCGTGGAGCCTCTGGGCTGGCCGATCATCCTCAAAGCCGCGGGCGGCGGTGGCGGGCGCGGCATGCGGGTGGTGCGCGGCCCGGCCGAGTTCGAGGAAGCGCTCCGCCTCACCCGCGAGGAAGCACGCCGCGCCTTCGCCGACCCGCGCATCTACGCCGAACGTTTCCTCGAGCGGCCGCGGCACGTCGAGATCCAGGTGCTGGCCGACCGGTTCGGCAACGCGGTCTGGCTCTCGAGCCGCGACTGCTCGCTGCAGCGCCGCCACCAGAAGCTCGTCGAAGAGGCGCCCGCACCGGGCGTTCCCGAGCCGGACCTCGCCGAGGTCGGTGCGCGCTGCGTCGAAGCCTGCCGGCAGCTCGGTTACCTGGGCGCCGGCACCTTCGAGTTCCTCTACGAAGACGGTCGCTTCGCCTTCATCGAGATGAACACCCGGGTCCAGGTGGAGCATCCGGTGACCGAGGCGATCACCGGCGTCGACATCGTGGCCGAAACCATCCGTGTGGCGCGCGGCGAGCCCCTCTCGGTCGATCAGGCGGCGGTCCGGGTCCGCGGTCACGCGATCGAGGTCCGGATCAATGCCGAGGACCCGCGGAGCTTCGCCCCCGCGCCCGGCCGGGTCGAGCGCTTCGTCCTGCCGGGCGGCCCGGGCATCCGGGTCGACACCCATCTGGCGGCGGGCGGTCCCGTGCCGGCGCACTACGACTCCCTGATCGCCAAGGTCGTGGCGCACGGTGCCTGTCGCGAGGAGGCCCTCTTCCGCCTCGAGCAGGCCCTCGCCGAGACCCGGATCGAAGGCGTCGCCACCAACCTCCCCCTCCACCGGCGGATCCTGCGCGACCCGGCGTTCCGGCGCGGCGGGGTCGACATCCATCATCTGGAGCGGCTGTTGGCGGCGGAGGATCAGGCGTGAGCGTCGGCGAACCGCGGGTGAGCCCGCTGGGTACGAGCGCGCTCCTGTTCGACCCGCCGGGCGAGACCTCGCTCGAGACCCAGCGGCGGATCTGGGCCCTCGCGCGCGAGGCGGAGCGTTGGCCGGAGCTGCGCGAAGCGGTCCCGGGTGTGAACAACCTCCTGCTCACGCTGGAGCGCCCCCCGGCGCGCCTCGAGCCGCTGGTCGACCGCCTGCTCGCCGCCTGGCGTGCGGTCGAGCCCCTGCCGCTCGGAGGGCGGGTCTTCGAGCTCGCCGTGCGCTACGGCGGCGAAGAGGGCCCGCACCTGGCCGACGTCGTGGCCCACACGCGGCTTTCGGTCGAGGAGATCGTGGCCCGTCACACGGCCCCGCTCTACCCGGTGTTCGCGATCGGCAGCCATCCGGGCTATTGCTATCTGGGCGGGATGGATCCGCGGCTTTCGACCCCGCGCCGCAAGGTCCCGGTTGTGAGCATACCTGCCGGCTCGGTTTCGATCGGCGGCGGCCAGACGGGGGTCTCGGCCTCGGCCGGCCCGAGCGGCTGGAACACGATCGGCCGCACCGAGATGGTCTTCTTCGACCCGAGCCTCGACCCGCCGATCCGGGTCCGGCCCGGCGACGCCATCCGCTTCCGTGTGGAACGGGTGCGCCCGCCGATCCGCCTGGACGGGGGCCGGCCGTGATCGAGATCCTGGAGACGGGCGGGCTCGCGAGCGTCCAGGACCTCGGTCGGTTCGCCGCCTTCCGCTGGGGCCTGGGCACGGCGGGCGTCATGGACCCGCCCGCCTTGCGCGCCGCCAACCTGCTCCTCGGCAACCCCGAGGGAGCGGCGGCGATCGAGATCCAGCTCTTCCCCTTCGCCGTCCGCTTCGAGGCCGACCTCGATTTCGCGCTCACCGGCGCCGATTGCGCCGCCACCCTCGACGGGGCGCCGCTCCTCCCCTGGTCGGCCGGATCCGCCCGGGCCGGGCAGCTGTTGCGCCTCGACCTGCCGCGCGACGGGGCGCGCGCCGGCTGCCGCGCCTGTCTCGGCCTGCGCGGTGGCATCGACGTCCCGATCGTGCTCGGCTCGCGCAGCACGCAACTGCGGGGTTCGGTCGGCGGCTTCGAAGGCCGACATCTGCGGCCGGGCGACCGTCTGCCGGTCGGCCCCGAGCCGGAAGCGCCGACGCTCCGGGCCTCGATCGTCCCCCCGGCTCTGGCGCTGCCGCTCGAGGTCGACGGCCTGCCGGCGGTCCGAGCCCTTCCCGCGGCCGAGCACGACGCCTTCACCGCCGCGTCCGGGGCCGCTTTCTGGAACGAGCCCTGGCGGATCACGCCGCAGAGCGACCGCTACGGCTACCGGCTGGCCGGCCCCGTGCTCGAGCCCGAAACCCCGCTCGAGCTCCGCTCGCACGGGATCGTCCCGGGCGTCGTCCAGGTCCCGCACGGCGGCCAGCCGATCGTCCAGATGCGCGACGGCCAGCCCTCGGGCGGCTACCCCAAGATCGCGACCGTGATCGAGGCCGATCTCTGGCGGCTCGGCCAGATGCCGATCGGCACCCGCTTCCGCTTCCTCGAGGTCGATTGGGAGGAAGCCCTCGCGGCCACCGCCGAGCTCGAGAGCTGGCTCGTCCGCCTGCGCCGGGTCACGAGCCTCCTGCGCGCGCGGAGGATCGGCTGATGGACGCGGCGACACTGGCCCGCCTCGCCCGGGCGATGGCCGAAGCCGGGCTCGCCCGGCTCGAGCTCGAGGGCCCGGACTTCGCGCTGCGCCTCGACCGGTCGAGCCCGGCCGACGCGGCACCCTCTCCCGTGCCCGGGTCGTCGAACGGCGACGCGGCACCGGTCCTCGTCCGCGCGCCCGCGGTCGGCACCTTCCTGCGCGCCCATCCGCTGCACCAGCGACCGCTCGTCGTGCCGGGTGAGCGGGTCCGGGCGGGCGAGTCGCTCGGTCTCGTGCGGATCGGCGACGTCCTCCTGCCGGTTCCCGCGCCGCGCGAGGGACGGGTGGTCGCCGAGCCCGCCGCCCCGGGCAGCCTCGTGGGGTTCGGTGACCCGTTGTTCGAACTGAGGCCCTGCGCGGAGGAGGGAGGATGCGGATCGACCTGAACGCCGATCTCGGCGAGGGTTTCGGCCCCTGGCGGATGGGTGAGGACGAGGCGCTGCTCGAGCTCGTCTCCTCCGCCAATCTGGCCTGCGGCTTCCACGCCGGCGATCAAGCGATCATGGACCGCACGGTCCGGCTCGCCGGCGCCCGTGGCGTGGCGATCGGTGCGCACGTCGGCTTCCCCGATCGCCAGGGCTTCGGCCGGCGGCCCATGACGATCGAGCCGGACGAGCTCGCCTCGATGGTCGTCTATCAGCTCGGGGCACTCGCCGGCATCGCCCGCGCGCGCGGGTTCACCGTCTCGCACATGAGCTTCCACGGGGCACTCGGCAACCAGGTGGCCGCCGATGCCGACCTCGCGAGAATCCTGCTCGATGCGGTCGCGCGCTTCGATCGCGGCCTGATCGTGCTCTCCTCGCCGAGCCGGGCGATCGCCGAGGCGGCCGCCGCCTGCGGCCTGCGGCTCGCCACCTCCTTCCTCGCCGACCGGGCCTGCGACCGCAAGGGTCTCCTGGTCCCCCGCCGCCGGCCGGGGGCGGTGATCCACGAGCCACGGGCCGTGCTCGATCGGGTGAGCCGGCTGCTCGAGGAGGGTGTCGTCGGGACGGTCGAGGGCAACCTCCTGCCCTTGCGCCCGGAGAGCATCCTCGTGCATGGCGACACGCCCGGCGCGGTCGCCCTCGCCCGCGCGATCCGCGAGCGGGTGGAAGCGGCGGGCTGGACCGTGACGCCCTTGCCGCGCGTCCTCGCCGATCACGAGCCCGCGGCCGTCGCGGCCGGCCTCTGAACCCGTTCCGGGAGGAACCGATGCCCTTTTCCGACTACCGCACCGCGCTCGTCACCGGCGCTTCCTCGGGGATCGGCGCCGCCACCGTCGAACGGCTCCGCCGCGAGGGCCTCGAGGTCCACGCGCTCGCCCGCTCGGCCGAAGCGCTCGACGAGCTCGCCCGGCGCACGGGCTGCATCCCGCACGCCCTCGACGTCATGGACACGGCCGCGCTTTCCGCCCTCGCCGAGCGCGCCCCCTTCGACGTGCTCGTCAACAATGCCGGGATCGACCGGCCGCGCGGGCTCCTGGCCGCGGAGCCGGGCGACGTCGACGATCTGGTCGACGTAAACCTGCGCGCGGTCCTCCATCTCTGCCGGCTGATCGTCCCCGGCATGGCGGCGCGCGACCGCGGCCACGTCGTGATCGTCTCCTCGATCGCCGGTCACTACAATTTCAGTGGCAACTCGATCTACCACGCGACCAAGGCGGCGGTGGCGATGCTCGCCCGCCAGTTGCGGGTGGATCTCTTCGGTAAACGTGTGCGCGTGACCGAGATCTGCCCGGGTCGGGTGGCGACCGACATCTTCTTCCACGTTCACGGCGACACGCCCGAGACCCGGGCCCGCTTCCTCGACGGCTTCGAGCTGCCGCAGGCAGCCGACGTGGCGGAAGCGATCGCCTTCGCGCTCGCCCAGCCGGTGGCGGTCAACATCGGCCTGATCGAGCTCACGCCCACGCTCCAGGTCCCGGGCGGCCTGCAGACGGCGAAGCCGGCCGGACCGTACCGCTGAGCCGGCCGCATCGACTCCGGTCGATTCCTCACCCCGTCTTCGCGAAGAGCTCGCGGCCGATCAGCCAGCGGCGGATCTCGCTCGTCCCGGCGCCGATCTCGTAGAGCTTGGCGTCGCGCAAGAGCCGCCCGGTCGGGTAGTCGTTGACGTAGCCGTTGCCGCCCAGGAGCTGGATCGCATCGAGGGCCATGCGGGTCGCCCGCTCGCCGGCGTAGAGGAGACAGCCCGCGGCATCCTCGCGGGTGAGCCGGCCCGCATCCGCCGCCTTGCCGCAGAGATAGACGTAGGCGCGGCAGGCGGCGTGCTCGGTGTACATGTCGGCGAGCTTGCCCTGGACGAGCTGGAAGCCGCCGATCGGCTGGCCGAACTGGGAGCGCTCGTGGACGTAGGGGAGGACCACGTCGAGGCAGGCCTGCATGATGCCGAGCGGCCCGCCCGCGAGCACGAGACGCTCGAAGTCGAGCCCACGCATCAGCACCCGCACCCCTCCGTTCACCTCGCCCAGCACGTTCTCCTCGGGCACTCCCGCTTCCTCGAGGACGAGCTCGCAGGTGTCGGAGCCGCGCATGCCGAGCTTGTCGAGCTTCTGCGCGGTCGAGAAACCCGGGGCACCCTTCTCCAGGAGGAAGGCCGTGATGCCCCGCGGGCCGGCCTCGGGGTCGGTCTTGGCGTAGACCACGAGCACGTCCGCCTCGGGGCCGTTCGTGATCCACATCTTGCGACCGGTGAGCAGCCACCGGTCGCCCTTCTTGACCGCCCGGGTGCGCATCGAGACGACGTCCGAGCCGGCGCCGGGCTCGCTCATGGCAAGCGCACCCACGTGCTCGCCCGAGATCAGCTTCGGCAGGTAGCGGCGCTTCTGCGCATCCGTGCCGTGCAGGCGGATCTGGTTGACGCAGAGATTGGAATGGGCGCCGTAGGAGAGCCCGATCGCGGCCGAGGCGCGCGAGATCTCCTCCATCGCGACCGTGTGCGCGAGATAGCCGAGGCCCGCGCCCCCGTACTCCTCCTCGACCGTCACGCCCAAGAGCCCCGCCGCGCCGAGCTTCGGCCAGAGATGGCGCGGGAAGGTGTTCGTGCGGTCGATCTCCTCGGCCAAAGGCGCGATCTCGCGGTCGGCCAGGCTCGCCGCGACCTCGCGGATCGCCTCGACCTCCTCGCCGAGCTCGATCGGCAGTGAGGGTGCACGGAACTGCGGCATGGTCGACCTCCCCGTCTCCCTGTCTCTTCCGCGGCCGGCCCGCCGAGCGCAAGAGGTCCCTGTCAGCCGAGCAGTCGCGCGAGCACCTCGCGATAGGCGCGCGTGATGCGCGCCTTGGCGCGGTGGCGGCCACCGACCACGAGCCGGTGCCCGGCCGCCCAGACCTCGCGCACCGCCGCACGGCCGGCGCAGAAGATCCAGCCGTCGACGGCTCGGTCGTCGGCGCGGCCCGCGAGATCGGGATGCTCGGGGTCGAGCGCCACGAGATCGGCCGGGGCACCCGGGCGGATCCCGAACACCTCGCGGCCCAGCGCACGAGCACCTCCTTCGAGCGCCGCCTCGAACAGCACCCGTCCCGTCGAACGACCGGGCCCGGCGAGGCAGTTGCGCCGGCCGAGGGCGAGGCGCTGGGCGTATTCGAGCTGGCGGAGTTCGGCCGCGGCGTCGATCTGGACGTTCGAATCGCTGCCGATCCCGAACCGGCCGCCTTGGCGGCGGAACGCGGTCGCGGCGAAGGTTCCGTCACCCAGGCTCGCCTCGGTGATCGGGCACAAGCCCAGCACCGCGGGCGAGCCGGCGAGCGCCTGCCGCTCCGCCTCGGTGGCGTGCGTGCCGTGGATCAAGCAGAGCCGCTCGGAAAGCCCGATCGTGTCCGCGACGAGCGCGATCGGTGTCGTGCCGTGGACGCGGCGGCAGGCTTCGACCTCGCGCGGCTGCTCGCTCGCGTGGAGGTGGATGGGCCCCGTGGGGAAGCTTTCCGCGAGCCGCCGCAGCTCCTCGGGTGTCACCGCCCGGATCGAGTGCGGCGCGATCCCGATCCCGCCCACGGGCAACGTGGCCACCGCCTTCGCCGCCGCCTCGTGGATCCGGCCGAAGAGCTCCAGGTCGCAGACGAACCGGCGCTGACCCTCGCTCGGCGGCGCCCCGCCGACCTCGCCGTGGGCGTAGAAGCTCGGCAGCAGGAGAAGCCCGATCCCCGTCGTCCGCGCCACCTCGACGTGGCGGAGCGCGAGCTCGGCCGGTTCGTCGTAGGGTCGGCCCTCGGGGTCGTGGTGGAGATAGTGGAACTCGGCCACCGCCGTGAACCCGGCCTCGAGCATCTCGGCGTAGGCGAAGGCGGCGATCGCCTCGACGTCCTCGGGGCCGAGCCGGCCGAGGAACCGGTACATGAGCTCCCGCCATGTCCAGAAACTGTCCTCGGCGGGCCCGGCCACCTCGGCGAGCCCGGCCATGGCGCGCTGGAAGGCGTGGCTGTGCAGGTCGGCCAGGCCCGGCAGGACGATCCCGGCCACGTACTCGCCCTCGCCCCTGCCGGGTTCGACCGAAGTTACCCGCCCCCGGCCGTCGATCCGCACCGTGACCCGTTCGGCCCAGCCCTCGGGCAGGAGCGCGCGCTCGAGGCAGAGGACGGTCATCGCGGATCTCCGTCGGGCGGGGGTTGACCTGTCTATACAACTTCGCCACAAGGGTCGCCAGACGGGGGCTCCGGGAGGCACCCTTGCGCGTCGATCGGCTCTTCACCGACGTCCGCCTCGCGACCATGGCGCCGGACCGGCCGGGGCTCGGCATCGTCGAGGACGGTGTGCTCGCCACCCGCGACGGCCGGATCGCCTGGGTCGGGCCGCGGGCGGAGGCCCCGGCGTTCGACGCGCGCGAGACGGTCCGGGGCGAGGGTCGCTGGCTCGGCCCCGGGCTGATCGACTGCCACACCCATCTCGTCTGGGCCGGTGACCGCGCGGCCGAGTTCGAGCGCCGCCTCGAAGGCGCGACCTACGAAGAGATCGCGCGCGAGGGCGGTGGCATCCTTTCGACCGTCCGGGCGACCCGCGCCGCGAGCCGCGAGGCGCTCGTGCGGACCGCCCTGCCGCGGCTCGACGCGCTCCTGGCCGACGGCGTGACCACGGTCGAGGTGAAATCGGGCTACGGGCTCGAGCCCGCGACCGAGTACCGCCAGCTCGAGGCCGCCCGGGCCCTCGAGGCCGAGCGGGCGGTGCGGATCGAGCCGACCTTTCTGGGTGCGCACACGCTGCCGCCCGAGTTCGCGGCCGACCGCGACGGCTATCTCCGCCTCCTCTGCGAGGAGATGATCCCGCGCGTCGCCCGCGACCGGCTCGCCCGGGCGGTCGACGCCTTCTGCGAAAAGATCTCCTTCACGCCCGAGGAGACCCGGCGCGTCTTCGAGGCGGCCCGCGCGCACGGGCTGCCCGTCAAGCTCCACGCCGATCAGCTCTCGGATACGGGCGGCGCCACCCTAGCCGCCTCCTTCGGCGCGCTCAGCGCCGACCATCTCGAATACGCGAACGCCGAGGGTGTGCGGGCGATGGCCGGCGCCGGCACGGTCGCCGTCCTCCTGCCCGGCGCCTTCTATTGCCTCCGCGAGACGCAGCTCCCGCCGGTCGAGAGCTTCCGCCGGGCGGGCGTGCCGATGGCCGTGGCGACCGACTGCAACCCCGGCACCTCGCCCCTGCTCTCGCTCCTCTCGGCCATGAACATGGCGGCTACCCTCTTCCGGCTCACCGTGACCGAGTGCCTTCTGGGCGTGACCCGCAACGCCGCCCGGGCCCTCGGCCTCGCCGACGATCGCGGCACCCTCGAGCTCGGCAAGCGGGCGGATCTGGCGCTCTGGTCGATCGAGCGGCCGGCCGAACTCGTCTATCTGATCGGCGCCCGGCCGCTCGCCGGCCGCTGGGTCGGCGCATGACGGCCCCGCTCCAGCTCCGCGCCGGCGGCAACCCGCTCGCCCTCTGGCGGCAGATCCGCGAGGGTGCCGTTCCCCGGCTCGCGCCCGAGTGCCGGCCGCGGATCGAGGCCGGGCACCGGGCGATCCTCGCGGCCGCCGCGGGCGAGCGCGCCGTCTACGGGCTCAACACGGGCTTCGGCAAGCTCGCTCTCGTCCGCATCCCGGCCGACCGTCTGGCCGAACTCCAGGTCAACCTCGTCCGCTCGCACCAGGCGGGCGTGGGCGAGCCGCTGCCCGCCCCCGTGGTCCGGCTCGTCCTCGCGACCAAGCTCGCCTCGCTCGCCCACGGCGCGTCGGGCGTGCAGCCGGCCGTGGCCGAGCTCCTCGAGGCCATGCTCGCCCGCGACCTCCTGCCCGTCATCCCCGCCCAGGGCTCGGTCGGCGCCTCGGGTGATCTGGCACCGCTCGCGCATCTGGCCGCGGTCCTGATCGGCGAGGGCGAAGCCTTTTGGAACGGCGAACGGCTACCCGGTCGCGAAGCGCTCGCGCGGGCCGGTCTCGCCCCGGTGACCCTCGGGCCGAAAGAGGGTCTGGCACTCTTGAACGGCACCCAGGTCTCGACCGCGCTCGCCCTCGACGCGCTCTTCGCCCTCGAGCCCGTCCTCGCGGCGAGCCTCGTCGTGGGCGCCGCGTCGGTCGACGCCGCGGCCGGCTCCGACACGCCCTTCGACCCCAGGATCCACGCGCTCCGCGGCCAGCCCGGGCAGATCGCCGTGGCTTCGATCCTGCGCGCGCTGATGGCGGGAAGTGCCATCCGCCGCTCGCATCTCGAGGGCGATCCGCGCGTCCAGGACCCCTATTCGCTCCGCTGCCAGCCGCAGGTGACGGGCGCCTGCCTCGACCTCGTCCGCCAGGCCGCGGCGACCCTCGAGCGCGAGGCGAACGGTGTCTCCGACAACCCGCTCGTCTTTCCCGAGACGGGCGAGGTGCTGTCGGGCGGCAATTTCCACGCCGAACCCGTGGCCTTCGCGGCCGATCAACTGGCCCTCGCGATCGCGGAGGTCGGCAACGTCGCCCAGCGCCGTTGCGCGCTCCTGTGCGATCCGGCGCTCTCCGGCCTGCCCGCCTTCCTGGTCCGCGAGCCGGGCCTCAATTCGGGCTTCATGGTGGCCGAGATCACCTCCGCGGCACTCGCTTCCGAGAACCGCCAGAAAGCCGCTCCAGCCTCGATCGACACGATCCCGACCTCGATCGACCAGGAGGACCACGTCTCGATGGCGGCGCACGCCGCCCGTAGGCTCGGCCCCATGGTCGAGAACCTTTCCCGCATCGTGGCGATCGAGGCCTTGATGGCGGCCCAGGGGATCGAGCTGCGCGCGCCGCTCGGGACGAGCCCGCGGCTCGCCCGCTTCCTCGAGGCGGTGCGGAGCGTGGCCCCGCCGCTCGACGCCGACCGGCCGCTTTCGCCCGACATCGAGGCGGTGGCGGGTCTCGTCCGCGACGGCACGCTCGCCGCGATCCTGACGGCCGAGGAGTGCGCCTCGTTGTTCGGTGACGGCGCATGACGAGCGTGGACCGGATCGGCCCGATCGAGATCCGTTGGGGTGAGTCGCCGCTCGTCTCGAGCCAGCCGCACGGTGGCACCTGGCTCCCGCCCGAGGTGGCGGCCGCCCTCGACGAGACGGGCCGCACCGTCGCCGACACCGATTGGTGGATCGACCGGCTCTACGCGCCGCTCGCCGAGCGCTTCCGGGCGACGGTCGTGCGCACGCCCGTGAGCCGCTGGGTGATCGACGTCAACCGCGATCCGAGCGGCGCCTCGCTCTACCCCGGGCAGGCGACGACCGGGCTCGTGCCGACCGAGACCTTCGACGGCACGCCCATCTGGCGGCCGGGTGCCGAGCCCGATCCCGCCGAGATCGCGCGGCGCAAGCGGCTCTGGTTCGAGCCCTACCACGCCGCCCTCGCCGCGGCGCTCACCCGCACCCGGTTGCGGCACGGCTTCTGCCTGCTCTGGGATTGCCACTCGATCCGCTCGCGGATCCCGCGGCTCTTCGAGGGCGTGCTGCCGACCTTCAATCTCGGCACCTTCGACGGCCGGTCCTGCTCGCCCGCGCTCCGTGCGGCGGCCGAGCGGGTGCTCGCCGGCACGGGCGAGAGCTTCGTGATCGACGGCCGCTTCAAAGGTGGCTGGATCACGCGGCACTGGGGCCGGCCGGGCGAGGCCGTGGAGGCCCTTCAGATGGAGCTCGCGCAAGCGGCCTACATGGACGAGAGCCCGCCTTGGACCTTCCGCGAGGAGAAGGCCGAGCGGGTCCGGGCGGTCTTCGCGACCTTGATCGAAACCCTGCTGCAGGAGGCCGGGCGGCTGCACGCCCCCGGGACCGCACGATGACCGATCCGCGTCTCGACAACGCCCGCAAGATCCGCGCCCCGCGCGGCCGGACCATGTCCTGCAAGACCTGGGCGGCCGAGGGGGCCTTGCGGATGCTCATGAACAATCTCGACCCCGAGGTCGCGGAACGCCCCGAAGCCCTCGTCGTCTACGGCGGGATCGGCCGCGCCGCCCGCGATTGGGACTGTTTCGATCGGATCGTGGCGGCCCTTCAGCGGCTCGGCCCGGACGAGACCTTGCTCGTCCAATCCGGCAAGCCGGTCGGGATCTTCAAGACCTTCCCCGACGCGCCGCGGGTCTTGATCGCCAATTCGAACCTGGTCGCCAAGTGGGCGACCTGGGAAGAGTTCGACCGGCTCGACCGGCTCGGGCTCATGATGTACGGCCAGATGACCGCCGGCTCCTGGATCTACATCGGCAGCCAAGGGATCGTGCAGGGGACTTACGAGACCTTCGCCGAGGTCGGCCGGCGGCACTATGGCGGGAACCTGCGCGGCAAGTGGATCCTGACCGCCGGGCTCGGCGGCATGGGCGGCGCGCAGCCCTTGGCCGCGACCATGGCCGGCGCGTCCCTCATCGCCATCGAATGCCGTCCCTCGGCGATCGAGTTCCGATCGAAGACCCGCTATCTCGACACCAAGGCCGACACGCTCGACGAGGCGCTCGAGATCGTCGACCGCCACCACCGCATGGGTGAGCCCGTCTCCGTCGGGCTTCTGGGGAACGCCGCCGAGCTCGTGCCCGAGATCGTCCGCCGCGGCATCCGCCCCGAGGTGGTGACCGACCAGACGAGCGCCCACGACCCGCTCCACGGCTATCTCCCGGCCGGCTGGACGCTCGCCGAGTGGGAGGAGCGCCAGGAACGCGATCCCGAGGGCGTGAAGCGCGCCGCCAAGGAGTCGATGGCGGTCCACGTCCGCGCCATGTTGGAGCTCCACCGCCGGGGCGTGCCCACGCTCGACTACGGCAACAACATCCGCCAGATGGCGAAGGACATGGGGGTCGAGGACGCCTTCGCCTTCCCGGGCTTCGTCCCGGCCTACATCCGACCGCTCTTCTGCCGCGGGATCGGGCCTTTCCGCTGGGCGGCCCTTTCCGGCGATCCCGAGGACATCTTCAAGACCGACCGCAAGGTGAAGGAGCTGATCCCGGACGATCCGCACCTCCACCAATGGCTCGACATGGCGAAGGAGAGGATCGCCTTCCAGGGCCTGCCGGCTCGGATCTGCTGGCTGGGCCTCGGTCAACGCCACAGGCTCGGCCTCGCCTTCAACGAGATGGTGGCCAAGGGCGAGCTCGCGGGCCCGATCGTGATCGGCCGCGATCATCTCGATTCGGGCTCGGTCGCCTCGCCCAACCGCGAGACCGAGGCCATGCGCGACGGCTCGGACGCGGTCGCCGACTGGCCGCTCCTGAACGCGCTCTTGAACTGCGCCTCGGGGGCCTCCTGGGTCTCGATCCACCATGGCGGCGGGGTCGGCATCGGCTATTCGCAGCATGCCGGCATGGTCGTCGTCGCCGACGGCACGCCCGAAGCCGCCCGCCGGCTCGAGCGGGTGCTCTTCAACGACCCGGGCACGGGTGTCATGCGCCACGCCGATGCGGGCTATCCCGAGGCGATCGCCTGTGCCCGCGAGCAGGGTCTGGTGCTCCCCGCCCTCGGGATCAACTGGTGACCCCCGCGCCCGTGGGACCCGTGCGGCTCGACGGTCGCTCGCTGCGGATCGACGAGGTCGCGGCGATCGCCCGAACGGGCCGGCCGGTCGCCCTCGTCCCCGAGGCGCGCGCGAAGGTGGCGGCCTGTTCGGCGCTCCTCGACCGGATGATCGCCGACGGCACGCCGGTCTACGGGATCACGACGGGCTTCGGCGCGCTCGACGGTCGCAAGGTCGCACGCCACGAGAGCGATCGGCTGCAGCTCAACCTCGTCCGCAGTCACGCCGCGGGCGTGGGCGAGCCGATGGCCGCCGACGAGGTCCGCGCCATGATGGCGATCCGCGCCAACTGCCTCGCCGGCGGGCAGACGGGTGTGCGGCCCGCGACCCTGGACGCCCTCCTCGCGGTGCTGAACGCGGGTGTGATCCCGCGCGTGCCACGCCGCGGCTCGGTCGGTGCCTGCGGCGACCTCGCACCCCTCGCCCACATGGCGCTCCTGCTCGTGGGCGAGGGCCGCGCCCGGCTCGGTTCGGGTCCCTGGCTCCCGGGCGTCGAGGCGCTCCGACAGGCGGGCCTCGCGCCGATCCGGCTCACCGGTCGCGACGGGATCGCGCTCATCAACGGCACCGAGCAGACCACCGCGATCGGCTGCCTCGCGGTCGCGGACGCGCGGGCGCTCGTGCGCTGCGCCGAGGCGGTCGCAGCGATGAGCCTCGAGGTCCTGGGTGCGGTCGAGGACAGTTTCGATGCGCGCGTCGCGCTCTCGAAGCCGCATCCCGGCCAGATCGCGACCTCGGCGGCGCTGCGCCGCTGGTGTGCGGGCTCGAAGGCCGTCCTCGCCCCGCGTCCCGGCCGTCTGCGCGACGCGCTGGCACTCCGTTGCATCCCGCAGGTGCTGGGGGCCGTGCGCGATTCGATCGAGCGCGCCGCCGCGGTTCTGGAAGTCGAGATCAACGCCACGAACGACAACCCGATCTTCGAGGTGGCGGGCGGGTTCGTGACCTCGAACTCGGGCAATTTCCACGGCCAGGCGCCAGCCGAGGTCCTCGATTCGCTCGCGACCTCGCTCGGCTCGCTCGCCGTGATGAGTGAACGGCGCACCGCCCGGCTGGTCGACGAGAAGCTCTCGAACGGCCTGCCGCCCTTCCTGATCCACCCCGAGGCCGCGCCGGGGCTCAACAGCGGCCTCATGATCGCGCAGTACACCGCCGCGGCGCTCGTGGCCGAATTGCGCATGCGGTCGGTGCCGGCCTCGATCCAGTCGATCCCGACCTGTGCGACTACGGAGGACCACGTGCCGATGGCGCCGCTCGCCGCCGAGCGCGCCCGCTTCGCGCTGGCCACCGCGCGAACGGTCGTGGCGATCGAGGCGTTGGCCGCCGCCCAGGCCTACGCGATCCGCGGCCAGGAGCCGGCACCGGCGCTCCGCCCGATCGTGGAGGCGATCCGCGCCCGGGTCCCGCCCATGGTCGAGGACCGCGAGGTCGGCGCCGACATCGAGGCGGTCGAGGCCGCCCTGCGCGACCTGCCTGCGGAGCTCGTCGCATGAGCACGGCCCGCTTTTCGCAAGTCCGGGTTCGACCGGCCGGGAAAGGTCTCGGCCCAGCCTGACGGAGGGAAGCCATGAAACGTCGCAAGCTGGTTCTCGGCACGGGCGCGGTCGCCGCGACCGCCGCCGCCTCGTTCCCCGCCCCGGCGATCTCGCAGCAGCGCATCGAATGGCGGATGGTCACGGCCTGGCCCAAGAACCTGCCCGGGCCCGGTGTCGCCGCCCAGAAGGTCGCCGACCGGATCGCCGCGGTCACGGGCGGGCGGATCACCGTGAAGCTCCACGCCGCGGGCGAGATCGTGCCGGCCACGGGCACCTTCGACGCGGTCGCGGCCGGCACCGCCGACCTCTACCACGCGGTTCCGGCCTATTGGGTCTCGAAGTCGCCCGGCATCGGCTTCTTCGGCTCCTTCCCCTTCGGCCTGACCGCCTACGAGCAGCAGGCCTGGCTCCTGCACGGTGGCGGCCAGGCGCTCTACGACGAGATCTACGCCAAGTTCGGCATCAAGCCCTTCAACACCGGCAATTCCGGGCCGCAATGGCTCGGCTGGTTCCGCAAGGAGATCAAGTCGATCGACGATTTCCGCGGCCTGCGCTTCCGCACCGCGGGGCTGGGTGCGGAGATGTTCCGCCGCGCCGGCGCTTCGGTCGTGACCTTGCCGGCCGGTGAGATCTTCCAGGCCCTGCAGTCGGGTACGATCGACGCGGCGGAGTTCGTCGGACCCTTCTCGGATGCGCCCTTGGGCCTCCATCAGGTCGCCAAGAACTACTACTTCCCGGGCGTGCAGGAGCCGTCCTCGGCCGAGGAGATCGGCATCAATCTCGAGCGCTGGAACGCACTCCCCGACGATCTCGAGGCCGCCGTGCGCTTCGCCTGCCAGTCGGTCGCCGAGGAAGTCACGACCGAGTACGACACGCGCCACCCGCAAGCACTCGCCCAGCTCGTGAGCCAGCACGGCGTGCAGGTCAAAGAGGCGCCGCGCGATCTGCTCGAGGCCCTCGGCAACGCCGCCGGTCAAATGCTCGCCGAATATCGCGAGCACCAGGACCCGCTCGTCAAGAAGATCGCCAACGCCTACGCCGAGTTCCGCAACCGGAGCCAGTCCTACATGATGCAGAGCTACGGCGCGATCTTCAACGCCCGAGCGCTGCCCATCAAGTGGGGCTGAGCGTCGGCCGGCGGGCGCGGGGGGAACCCGTGCAACTTCTCCTCGCGCTCGCCGGCGCGCTCGACCGGCTGGGCCGCGTGGCCGGCAAGACCGTGCGCTGGCTCGCGGTCCTTTTGGTCCTGATCCAGTTCGCCGTGGTCGTGCTGCGCTACGCCTTCGGCACGAGCTACATCTGGCTGCAGGAGAGCGTGCTCTACACCAACGCCACGCTCTTCATGCTGGCGATCGCCTACACCTTCCTGGTCGACCAGCACGTCCGGGTCGACCTCCTCTATGCGCGCTGGTCGGCGCGCCGCCGGGCACTCGTCGACCTCTCGGGCATCCTCCTGGCGGTCCTTCCGTTCTGCGGCCTGGTGATCTGGGCCTCCTGGGGCTACGTCGCGGTCTCCTTCCGGATGGGCGAAGGGCCCATGCAGGTAGGCGGCCTGCCGCTCCTTCCCTTTCTCAAGAGCCTGATCCCGGCGATGGCCACCCTCCTCGCTCTCCAGGCCCTCGCGATCGCGCTCCGCTGCCTCGCGGTGCTCGCGGGCCGGGCCCCGACGCACCTGCCCCATCGCGGCGGCCACGGCGCGCCGGAGGCGGCGGGGTGAGCGCGAGCGGGCTCGGCGGCGTGCTCGACGCGCTCATGTTCGCGAGCCTGTGCGGGCTCATCCTCACGGGCCTGCCGGTCGTCTTCGTCTTGACCGGCTGTGCCGTCGTCTTCGCCGCCTTCGGCACCGCACTCGGCGTCTTCGACCCGTTCCTGTTGCGGGCGCTGGCCCAGCGCGTCTTCGGCACGATGACGAGCGAGGTCCTGGTCGCCATCCCGCTCTTCGTCTTCATGGGCATCATGCTCGAGCGCTCCAAGATCGCCGAGGAGCTCTTGGAAGCCATGGGCAGCCTGTTCGGCCGGATCCGCGGCGGGCTCGCCGTCTCGGTCTCGGCCGTGGGCGCGCTCCTGGCCGCTTCCACCGGGATCGTCGGGGCGACCGTCGTCACGATGGGCCTCATGGCGCTGCCGGCCATGCTCCGGCGCGGCTACGACAAGGGCTTCGCCACGGGCTCGATCTGTGCCGCCGGCACGCTCGGCCAGATCATCCCGCCTTCGACCGTCATGGTGATCCTGGGCGAGGTGCTCTCCGCCGCCTACCAGCAGGCCCAGCTCGCCCAGGGCAAGTTCACGATCGAGACCGTCTCGGTGGGCCAGCTCTTCGCCGGCGCCATGATCCCGGGGCTCCTGCTCGTCGGCCTCTACGTCCTCTACCAGCTCCTCCGCGCCTGGCTCGACCCGGCGATCGCCCCCTCGATCCCGCGCGAGGAGCTCGGCACGGTGGGCGCCCGTCGCCTCCTTTCCGTCCTCGTGCCGCCGCTGGTCCTGATCGTGGCGGTGCTCGGCTCGATCCTGGGCGGGATCGCGACCCCGACCGAGGCCGCCTCGGTGGGAGCCGTGGGTGCCACGCTCCTCGCCGCTCGCCGTCAGGGTGGTGCCGCCGCACGCCTCGCGCCGATCGCCGGCCTCGCGGCCCTGGGCCTGGCCCTCCTCGGCGCCCTCTTCGACATGCGGCTCGGCCGCGAGCTCGTGCCCACCGGCGATCGCGCGGCGATGGCGGGCGCGGCATTCCTCGTCCTCGTCCTGGCGATCGGGCTTCTTTCGGCCCTCTGGTCGCTCGGCCGCGCCGGCGTCCTCGGCCGGGTCTGCGAGAGCACGACCACGATCTCGGCCATGATCTTCGCCACGCTGATCGGCGCCACGCTTTTCTCGCTCGTCTTCCGCGGCCTCGGCGGCGAGGAGACGGTGCGCGAACTCCTGGCGGTCCTGCCGGGCGGGACCTGGGGTGCGCTCGCGATCGTGATGGCCGTCATGTTCCTCATGGGGTTCTTCCTCGATTTCGTCGAGATCACGATCATCGTGATCCCGATCGTCGGCCCCGTACTCCTCGCCATGGGGATTGATCCGATCTGGCTCGGCGTGTTGATCGCCATCAATCTCCAGACCAGCTTCTTGACCCCGCCGTTCGGCTTCGCGCTCTTCTACCTGGCGGGCGTGGCCCCGAAGGAGGTGGGCGCGCGCGACATCTATCGCGGCATCGTGCCCTTCGTGGCGCTCCAGCTCCTGGCGCTTTCGATCGTCGCGGCCTTCCCGCCGCTCGCCACCTGGCTACCGCGCGCGCTCTTCTGAGCCCGGATCCGAGCCTTGGACGCGACCCCCCTCTACCGGCGGATCATGGAGGCGATCCGCATCGAGATCGCCCGGGGCCGGCTGCCGCCCGGCGCGCGCGTTCCCTCCGAGCACGAGCTCGTCCGCCGCTTCGGCGTGGCGCGGATGACCGCGAACCGCGCCCTCAAGGAGCTCGCCGCCGAGGGGCTCATCGTGCGGGCCGCCGGCAGCGGCACCTACGTGGCCGACCGCAAGCTCGAGCATTCGGCCCTGGTCGTCCCCGACATCGCCCAGGAGATCCGCGCCTCCGGCCGCACCTACCGGGGCGACGTGCTCGCGGCCGAGGAACTCGCCGCACCCGAGCCGATCGCCCGGGCGCTCGATCTCGACCCGGGCGCGCCCGTCTTCCACACCCGCATCCTGCACCGCGCCGACGGGATCCCGGTCCAGCTCGAAGAGCGCTGGGTCAACCCGGCCTACGCGCCGGACTTCCTCGCCCAGGATTTCACCGCCCGCACGCCCAATGCGTATCTCACGGCGATCGGCCGGGTCGAGGAGGCCGAGGAAGTCATCGAAGCGGTGGCCACCGACCGCGCCGAGGCCCGGCTGCTCGAGGTCGCCCCGGGCACGCCCTGTCTCCTCTTGACCCGGCGGACCTTCGCCCGCGGTCGCTGGGCCACGACCGCGCGCCTTTTGGGCCCGGGCCGGCGCTGGCGGCTCACCGCCCGCTTCCGCCCGCCGGTCTGACCTCAAAGCCCGAGCCAAGCCGCCACGGGCTCGATCTGCGTGGGATCCAGAAGCGCCGGGGCGTGGCCGCAACCCGGGAGGGTGAGGATCTCGCACTCGGGGCCGCGGCGCAGCATCGCCCGCGCCGTCTCCTCGAGCAGGAGCGTGGAGAGCGCGCCCCGCAGCACGAGCGTGGGTGCTTCGATCGACTCCCAGAGCGGCCAGAGCTCGATGTCCGCCGCCGGCTGGCCCTCGTAGGGTACCCGGATGCCCGGATCGTAGTGGAGCCTGAGCCCCTCGGGCGTGGACCGTACCGAATGCTCGGCCAGATGCCGCCACTGGGCGTCGGAGAGCCTCCCGAAGGAGGCGTGGATCCGCCGCAGATAGGCCTCGGCCTCCTCCAGCGAGGCGAACAGCGGGTCCTGGCCGACATAGCCGCGGATGACCTCGAGCGCGGCCTTCGGCACGAAGGGCCCGACGTCGTTCAGGACCAGCCGGCGGATCCGGCTTCTCGGCGCCGCGGCGAGGGCCATGCCGATCAGCCCGCCCATGGAGGTGCCGACCCAGTCGACCGCCTCGAGCCCGAGGAGCTCCAGGAGCCGGGCGAGCTCGGCGGCGTATGTCGGCACCGTATAGGTGCTCTTGTCGGCGAGCCAGGAGCTGCGGCCGCGCCCCGGCACGTCGACCGCGAGCACCCGTGCACCGCGCGCCGCGAGCGCCTCGGCGAGGGCGTCGAAGTCGCGGGCGTTGCGGGTGAGGCCGTGGACGCAGACGACCGTCCGCGCAGCCGCGGAATCGCCGCGTTCGACGATCCCGATCCGCACCCCCTCGTGCGGCCCGTCCAGGTCCTGGAAGGTCAGCCGCACCGGCGCCTCAGAATGCCCGGGTCGGCACCGCGTCGTCGATCCGATCGAGATACTGCCGGACGAAGTCGAAGCCGACGAGGCGGATGTAGGCGTCCGCGAGCCGCCGGGTGATCGGGCCCCAGACGCGGTCCTTCGGGCCGATCGGGTTGCCGTTCACCGAGCGGACCGGGCAGATGCAGAGCGAGGTCGAGGTCAGGAAGCATTCGTCCGCATTGTAGGCGTCGTAGAGGTCGAGATCGGCCTCGACGACCTCGATCCCCTGCTCGCGGGCGAGCTCGATCACGGTCCGCCGGCTCACCCCCGGGAGCACGAACTTCTCGCGCGGGGTGAGCACCACCCCGTCGCGGACGAGGAAGATGTTCGAGCCGAGCCCCTCGGCGAGGTTGCCGTTGACATCCAGCAGGACCGCCCAGGCCTCGGGGTCGATGGCCTCGACCTCCTGGCTCGCGACGATGAGGTTCAGGTAGTTGTGGGTCTTGGCGCGCGGGGTGAGCATCTCCGGGGCGATGCGGCGCTGCGAGGGTGTCACGACCTTGATCCCGTCGCGGAACAGCTTGGCGCGCTGGCGCAACGGCAGGGGCATGCACTCGACGATCACCGTCGGCCCGTAATGGTCCCAATTGTCGCCCTCGACCTTCTTGATCCCGCGGCTCACCCGCTGCCCGAGCCAGTAATCGTCGTTCGGGCCCAGAAGATGCCGGTTGCGCTCGAACACCTCCTCCGAGATCGCGACCATCTCGGCGGGCGAGAGGCCGGGGTCGATGCGCAGATACTTGAGCGAGCGGTAGAAGCGTTCGATGTGCTCCTGCAAGCGGAAGATCTTGTGGCCGAAGGTGCGGGTCATGTCGAAGGCGCCGTCGCCGTAGACCCAGCTCGTGTCGCGGAACGGTACCCGGACCTCGCTCTCCGGCACGTACTTCCCGTTGAAGTAGCAGATCCGCTCGTTCGCCCGCGTCATCGTCCGATCTCCCCTGGCCGGACGCCACGTTAGGGGGAGGGGTGGCCCGCGAACAAGCCACCCGGGTGCATCGCTGCGCGGCGTCAGGCCCCGGCCACCCGCGGCAGCCAGAGCGCGAGGTCGGGGAAGGCGATCAGGAGGCCGATCGCGATCGCCTGGAGGATCATGAAGGGCCAGACCGCGGCGTAGATCTCCTGCAGGCTGATCTCGGGGGGAGCCACGCCCTTGAGATAGAAGCAGGCCGGCCCGAAGGGCGGGGAGAGATAGCTGATCTGCATGTTGAGGCAGAAGAGCACGCCGAACCAGACCTTGTCGTAGCCCAGGGTCTCGATGATCGGCACGAAGACCGGCATCGTCAGGAGCAGGATGCCGATCCAGTCGATGAAGCAGCCCATGACGGCGAGGATCAGCATCATCAGCACGACGACGACCCAGGGCTCGTAGGGCAGATAGCCGATCGCCGAGCGCATGAAGGTGATCCCGCCCATGAGGTTGTAGACGCCGATCAGGGCGGTGGCGCCGAAGGTGAGCCAGAGGAGGAGCCCGCAGGCCGCCATGGTCTGAAGCGAGGCGTCGCGGAGCATCGTCCAGGAGAGCTCGCCGCGGATCCAGGCGGCGAGGATCACGCCCAGCACGCCCATGGCCGCCGCCTCGGTGACCGCGGCGAGCCCGAGATAGATGGTGCCCAGGACCGAGAAGGCGATGCCCAGGGGCAGGACGAGGCTCCTGAGCATGGCGAGCTTCTCGGAGAGCGGCATCGCCCGTTCGGCTTCGGGCAGGGGCGGGCCCAGGGCCGGGTTCAGGGTGCAGCGGCCGACCACGTAGAGGACGTAGAGCCCGGCGAGCAGGAGGCCGGGCCCCACCACCGCGAGGAAGAGATCGCCGATCGAGACGTTGGCGGTGAGGCCATAGAAGACGAGGACGATAGAGGGCGGGATCATCGTGCCGAGCGAGCCGCCACCGCAGACGATCCCGATCGCGAGCTTCGGGTCGTAGCCGAGGCGGAGCATCTGCGGCAGCGCCACGAGGCCCAAGAGGATCACCTCGCCGCCGATGATCCCGGTCGTGGCGGCCATGAGGACCGCCGCCACGAGCGTCATGATGCCGACCCCGCCCGGCATCCGCCCGGCCCACACGCTCATCGCCCGGTAGAGGTCGCGGGCCACCCCGCTCCGGTCCATGATGGTCGCCATCAAAAGGAACATCGGAACGGACAGGAGCACGTAGTTCGTGACGAAGCCGTAGATCCGGCTCGAGATCAAAAGCAGCGCGTCGAAGCCGAAGAAGGCGAGCGTGAAGCCCACGCCGACCGCCCCGAGCGCGAAGGCCATCGGCATGCCGATGGCGAGCAGGGCCGCGAGCGCCCCCACCATCGCGAGCGTGGCGAGCTCGATGCTCATGCCGCGGGTCGATCGTCGCGTGGAGCGCGCACGAGCTCGACCAGGTGGGCCACGAGCTGCAGGAGGAGGAGGGCGGAGCCCAGGAAGAAGGCGGTGCGGATCACCACCGGCATGGGGAAGTTCCAGGCGTGCCCGCTCATCTCCACGATCTCGATCGACTCCAGCGCCTGGGCGCCGGTGAACCAGGTGAGCACGGCCAGATAGGAGATCGCGAGGAGGAGGCTCGCGAGGTCGCACAGCCGCCGGGCCCGGGCCGGCAGGAGGTCGTAGATCGGGGTGATGCGGATGTGCTCGCGCCGTGCCTGGGCGTAGGCCCCGCCCAAAAGGAAGCCGGTCACGCACAGCATGGTCGTGAGATCGTGCACCCAGATCGTGGGTGCGGCGAGGAGCGAGGAGGCGAGCACCTCCCAGCCCGTGAGCAGAGCGGAGAGGAGGAAGAGCCAGGCGAGCGTCTCGCCCGTGCGGCGCGACAGACGGTCGATCGGGCCCTCCCGTGCGGACGCCACCCGCTCCCCTCCCCCGACCGTCGCGCCGCCCTCCACGGCCGCGCGCGGCCCGCTCTCCGCTCCGCCTTCCGCCATCGGCCGTGCCGGGCCGCTCGCGCGGCCCGGCCGCAGCTCAGAGCAGGCCGGTCTTCTTCATCCAGGCGACGTAGCTGTCGTAGACCTTCTGCGCCATCGGGCTCTTCCTGGCCCACTCTTCCCAGACCGTCCGGGCCACCCGGCGCAGTTCGAGCCGTTCCTCGCGACCCCACGAGATCAAGGTCGAGGGATCGCGCGCGGCCACGGCGTCCTTGTCGAGCTTCTCGTTGGCCTCGAGGCTGTAGCGATTGAACTCGACCGTCTCGTCGAGCAGGATCTGCTTCAAGTCGGCCGGCAGCTTCTCCCAGATGTCGAGCTTGATCGTGACGTCGGAGGCCGGCATCGAGTGGATACCCGGATAGATCGCGTACCTGGCGATCTTGCCGTATCCGAGCTGGTCGTTCATGCCGATCGAGCCCCAGTCGGTGGCCTCGATGCGGCCGCGCTCGAGCGCCGTGTAGACCTCGGTGCCGGGCAGCGTGATCACGCCCACCTCGAGCTTCGCCCAGATCGCCGCGCCGAGCCCTTCCGGTGCGCGCATCTTGACGCCCTTGAAGTCGCGGATGCTGCGCAGCGGCATCTTGGAGGGGATCGATTCGGCACCCCACAGCACCGGGCCGATATAGTAGGCGCCGAACTTGGCGTAGAGCTCGCGCGCCACCTGGTTGCCGCCGCCCTCGTAGAACCAGCGGGTGAGCTGGTCCGGGCTCTCCCAGGCGCAGTTGAGGTCGGCCAGGAGCGCGAAGGCCGGGTCCTTGCCGACATAGTAGCCGGTCCCGCCGTTCGAGCCCTGCAGGATGCCGGCGCGCACCGCATCGAGCACCTCGCCCGGCGGCACGACGGCGTTGACCGGCAGCGCCTCGATCTCGATCCGCCCGCCCGAGCGCTCCTTGACGCGCTGGGCGAAGCGCTCGAAGGCGAGCTGGTTGACCGTGTTGGGCTGCCAGAAGCTCTGCCACTTCCAGCGGTACTCGGCCGCCGCCCGGCCGCTCCGTGGCCCGGCCGCGACCAGGACCGCGGCGCCGCAGCCGAGCGTGAAGCCCCGTCTCGTCACCATCTTCGAGCCTCCCCTTGGCCGTCGGTTCACATGCCGGCCGGCTGTTTCTCGGTGTCGCGGTAGAGGACCCGGTTCAGCCGGTCCATCACCTCCTGGTAATGGGCGAGGGCGGCCGGGTCGAGATCGGCACGCGGCCGCTCCTCGGGCTCGAAATGGCCGTGGCGGTCGACGCCGCGCACGAGCGTGGCGCTGTCGGTGCGTCCGACCACTTGGCGGACGTAGGTCGGCACGTAGCGGATCACGAACCCGATCCGCCGATCGTCCGAGCGGTTCGCTTCCGAGCCGTGCACGAGCTTGACGTGGTGCAGCGACATCTCGCCGGGTGCCAGCACGTCGAAGAGGACCTTCGATTCGTCGACCTCGACCTGGATCTCCTGGCCGCGCGACAGGAGGTTCTTCTCGGCGAAGGTGTCCTCGTGCGGCAGGATGTCGAGCTTGTGGCTCTCCGGCCAGAACTTCATGCAGCCCGATTCCGGTGTCGCGGGTGAGAGGGCGAGCCAGGCCGTGACGATGTCGGCGGGATCGAGGCCCCAATAGGTCAAGTCCTGGTGCCACGACACGTAGGCCGGATCCTTGGCCTCCTTGTTGAAGAAGCCCGATGACCAGCAGAGGATGTCGGGCCCGATCACGTCCTCGACCGCATCGAGGATCTTCGGGTGGCGGATCAGCTCGTCGCACCAGGTGAAGACGAGATGCGCCTTGGTGCGCAGGTATTTCTGGATCCCCGGGTCACCCGAGGCCTCGGCCGCCTCGAGCTTGCGCCGATAGGCGAGCGCCTCGGCCTCGTGCATCACCCGGATCGGGAACAGGAAGCCGTTCTTTGCGTAGCTTCCGACCTGCGCCTCGCCCAGGGCCTTGCCCATCGGACCACCTCCCTTCTCGCCGACGATCGGCCCGGCCCGTCAGACCGGGCGCATCAGCACCGCCATCCGCTGCCCGCGCAGCCGCTCGTGGTAGGCCAGCTGGTCGGGGTCGAGATCGGCCACGGGCCGCCGCTCCAGCTCGAAATGGCCGGCCGTGTCGCGGCCGCGGACCAGCATGGCGCTGTCCGCCGCCCCCACGACCTGACGGACATGGGGCGGGATGTAGCGGATGGCGAAGCCGATCCGCCGGTCGTCGGAGCGGTTCTGGAAGCTGCCGTGGAAGATCTTGACGTGGTGCAGCGACATCTGGCCCGGGCGGAGCACGATGTCGACCGCCTGCTCCTCGCCGACCTCGACCGCGATCTCCTGGCCGCGCGAGAGCAGGTTCTCCTCGGCGTAGGTGTCGCGGTGCGGCACGACCTCACGCGTGTGGGTCCCGGGCACCACCCGCATGCAGCCCGATTCGACCGTGGAGGGCGAGAGCGCCACCCAGGCGGTGACCACGTCGTCGGAGCCGAGCCCCCAATAGGTGATGTCCTGGTGCCAGGCGATGTAGTCCGGGGTCTTCGGGCCCTTGGCGAAGATCACCGACTCCCAGCACAGGATGTCCGGCCCGATCACGTCCTCGACCGCGTCCAGGATCCTCGGATGGTGGATCAGCTCGTCGGCCCAGCGCATGGTGAGGTGCGGCTTGTGCCGCAGCGCCTTGGGCAGCTCGCCGCCGAACCGGGCCTCGTGGCGCTCGAGCGCCGCCCGGGCGCGCGCCGCCTCCTCGGCCGAAAGGACGTCGATCGGGAAGAGATAACCCTCCGCGCGGTAACGCGCGATTTGGGCATCGCTCAGCACCTCGCCCATGGCCGGGGCTCCGGGTTGCGCTTCGGACAGGATCCTGTGTCCCCGGGGCGCGGCTCGGCAAGCGCGCTGCCGGCAGTGCCGTCCTCGCCTTCCGCAAGGCTCGCGGGGCTGGTAGGAGCAGCCGCGATGGAGGAGCCAGCGCACCTTCGCGGCCTCGAGCCCGAGCAGCGGCGGGCCGCCACCTTCGGCATCGAGCAGCGCCCGGCGGCACCTGCGCCGCCGCTCCTGATCCTGGCCGGCGCCGGCACCGGCAAGACCCGCACGCTGGCCCACCGCGTCGCGCATCTCCTGGCGCACGGCGCCGACCCGCGCCGCCTGCTGCTCCTCACCTTCACCCGCCGCGCCGCCGAGGTCATGGTCCGGCGCGTCGAACGGCTCTGCCTCGAGGTGCTGGGCCCGCGCGCCGCGGTCGGCGAGGGGCTGATCTGGGCCGGCACCTTCCACGCCGTCGCCGCCCGGCTGCTGCGCCGCCATGCCGAAGGGCTCGGCCTCTCGCCCGCCTTCACCGTGCTCGACCGGGGCGACGCGGCCGATCTCCTCGACCTCGTGCGCGAGGAGGAAGGGCTCGCCCGGATCGACCGCCGCTTCCCCAGGAAGGACACCTGCCTCGCGATCGCGAGCCTCGTCCTCAACAGCGGCCGCAGCCTCGAGGAGGTGCTCCGCCGCCAGTTTCCCTGGTGCGCCGAGTGGCGGGACGAGCTCAAGGCGCTGTTCCGCGCCTACGCCCGGGCCAAGGCCGCGCAGTCCGTGCTCGACTACGACGATCTCCTGCTCGCCCTCGAGCGGGCGCTCGCCGAGCCGGCGCTCGCCGCCGAGATCGGCGGGCTCTTCGACCACGTGCTCGTCGACGAGTACCAGGACACCAATCCCTTGCAGGGGCGGATCCTCGCCCGGCTCAAGCCGGACGGGCGCGGGGTCACCGTGGTCGGCGACGACGCCCAGGCGATCTACGGCTTCCGCGCCGCGACCGTGCGCAACATCCTCGACTTCCCGAAGGTGTTCGGCACGCCCGTGACGATCATGCGCCTCGAGCGCAACTACCGCTCGACCCAGCCGATCCTGGATGCGGCCAACGCGGTGATGGGCCTCGCCCGCGAGGGCTTCGCCAAGAAGCTCTGGTCGGAGCGGGCCTCGCCCACGAAGCCGCGGCTCGTGCAGCTCGAGGACGAGCACGCCCAGGTCGACCACGTGGTCCGCTCGGTGCTCGAAGCACGCGAGCAGGGGCTGGCTCTCGCCGACCAGGCGGTGCTGTTCCGCACCGCGCACCATTCGGCCGCCCTCGAGGTCGAGCTCGTCCGGCGCGGGATCCCGTTCGTGAAGTATGGTGGGCTCAGGTTCCTGGAAGCCGCGCACGTCAAGGACGTCTTGGCCATCCTCAAGTTCGCCGAGAACCCGGCCGACCGGGTGGCCGGGATGCGCGTGCTCCAGCTCCTGCCCGGCATCGGCCCGGGTACCGCGCGCCGGCTGCTCGATGCCGCCGCGGCCGCCGGGCGCGGGCTCGCGACCCTCACCCAGCTGCGCCCGCCGATCGCGGCACGGCTCCTCTGGGGCGGGCTTTCGGCACTCCTCGTCGAGCTCGAGGGGGCGACGATCTGGGCCGGCCAGATCGAGCGGGTGCGCCGCTTCTACGACCCGCTCCTGCCCGACCTCCACGACGACCCCGCACCACGCCTCGCCGATCTCGACCAGCTCGCGGCCGTGGCGGCGCGCTTTTCCGACCGCCGGCGCTTCCTGACCGAGCTCGCCCTCGACCCGCCGTCCGCGGCCTCCGACGAGGCCGGGGTGCCGCTGCGCGACGAGGACTGCCTCACGCTCTCGACGATCCACTCGGCCAAGGGCCTCGAATGGAAGGCCGTCTACGTGTTGAACTGCGTCGACGGCTGCATCCCCTCCGACATGGCGACCGGCACGCCCGAGGAGGTCGAGGAGGAGCGCCGGGTGCTCTACGTGGCGATGACGCGCGCCAGGGATCGGCTCGAGCTCCTCGTGCCCGAGCGGTTCTACACCTTCGGCCAGCCCAAGCTCGGCGACCGCCACGTCCGCGCCGCCCGCTCGCGCTTCTTGCCGGATCGGATCCTCGCCTGCTTCGAGCAGCTCTCCGCCCACCGCCCGCGCACCTCCGACCCGACCACCCCCGCCGCCCCCCGCCTCGACCTCCGCACCGCGCTCGAGGCGGTGTGGGAGTGACAGGTCCCAACGGCACGCTTGCAACAGTTTCGCACGACCGCGCGATCGGCGCGCAACGGCCGGGGCTCAGAAGGAGCCCGCCGGCGGCGTAGGACGTCCGCCCGGGCGAGGGAGGCGGCCATGATCGCCGAGCGGTTCGAGCGGGAGGGGCACGGGGATGCGGGTGCCGCGGCGCGCGGCGGCACGGGCGAGTGCCACGCCACGTTGCTGTTCGTCGACGTCCAGGGCTTCACCCGCGTCGCCGAGACGCTCCCACCCGCGCGCCTCGCGCGCCGGCTCGGCTCCTGGCTCGAGGCCATGGCGGCGGTGATCCGCGCGCGCGGCGGCGAGGTCGAGCAGGTGCTCGGCGACGGGCTCGTCGCGAGCTTCGCCGGCCGTCCGCGCGGCACCGCGCGCGACGCCGCGGCCGCCG
>JBBIIE010000016.1:0-38073 GCA_037446605.1 Geminicoccaceae bacterium
AGGGACTCACGGTCCGCCTCGCCGACCCGGACGCGGGCGCGCGCCTCGTGCTCGGTCCGGAGCTGGCGCTGGACGGTTCGGGCCGGGTGCTGATCGCGGGGCAGCCGAGCGGCATCCTGCTCGCCGAGCAGGGCGACGCCCTCCTCGGCTTCGCCACCGACCGGCCGGTCGCGGCCGAGGTCTTCGCGCGGCTCGCGGACGGCCTCGCGCTGGCGGGCGACGCCGGCGCCCTGGCGCCCGGCAGCCACACGGTGCTGCTCGAGGCCCGCGAGCCCGGTGGCGATCTCGCGACCCTGCCCGTTCGCTTCCTGGTTCCCGAGGCGCCGCTGGTGGGCTCGGCCGAGACCGACGACCTGATCCTCGGCGGCCGCGGGAACGACGTCCTGTTCGGCCTGGGCGGCGCGGACCGGCTCGAGGGTGGCCGGGGCGACGACCTGCTCGTCGGTGGGCCCGGACGCGACGTCCTCGTGGGCGGCGCCGGTGCCGATCTCGTCCGGCTGGGCGTGGTGACCGTGCTCGACCGCGCGGGGGGCGGCGAGCCCGACGGTCCCGACCTGTTCCTGGACTTCCGGGCCCGCGACGGCGACCTGATCGACCTGGCGCCGTTCCTGGCCGAGAGCGGCTTCGATCCGGCCCGGGCCGAGCTGTTCCTCCGCCTCGTGCCGAACGAGGCGGGACGGGCGGTCGAGATCCAGATCGATCCGACCGGCACGGCCGGAGCGGGCGGCTGGGCGACCGCGCTCGCCGTCGCCGGCACGCTCGATGTCGGGCTGGTGGCCTCGCGCCTGCTGCTCGAGGCCTGAGCCCGGCCGCCGCCGGCCTCACTCCACCGTGACGCTCTTGGCGAGGTTGCGCGGCTGGTCGACGTCGGTGCCCTTGGCGACCGCCGTGTGGTAGGCGAGGAGCTGCACCGGGAGGGCGTAGACGAGCGGCGCCACGAAGGGGTCGACCGAGGGCAGCTCGACGCTCCGCCAGGCATGGTCGGCCAGCCGGGCCAGGCCCGCGCGGTCGGACAGGAGGACGATGCGCCCACCGCGGGCGCGGACCTCCTGCAGGTTGGAGGCGGTCTTCTCGAACAGCTCGTCCGACGGGCACACGACGATCACGGGGACGTCCTCGTCGATCAGCGCGATCGGCCCGTGCTTGAGCTCGCCGGCGGCGTAGCCCTCGGCGTGGATGTAGCTGATCTCCTTGAGCTTGAGCGCACCCTCGAGGGCGATCGGGTACATGGCGCCACGGCCGATGTAGAGGACGTCGCGGGCGCCCGCGATCTCCTGTGCGATGGTGTCGATCGCCCGGTCGTGCTCGAGCACCTGCAGCATGCGGGCCGGCACCTCGTCGAGCGCCTGGGCGAGCCTGGCCTCGCGCTCGGCGGTGAGCAGGCCGCGCGCCCCGGCGATCCCGATCGCCAGACAGGCGAGCGTGGCGAGCTGGGTGGTGAAGGCCTTGGTCGAGGCGACGCCGATCTCGGGCCCGGCCAGGGTGCGCAGGACCCGGTCGCTCTCGCGCGCGAGGGTGCTCTCGGGGACGTTGACCACGGCCAGCGTCGGATGCCCGGCGGCGCGCACGTGCCGGAGCGCGGCGAGCGTGTCGGCGGTCTCCCCCGACTGCGAGACGAACAGCCCGGCCTCGCCCGGCACGAGCGGCCAGTCGCGGTAGCGGAACTCGGAGGCGATGTCCCAGTCGACGGGCAGCCGGGCGAGCCGCTCGAGCCAGTACTTGCCGACCAGCCCGGCATAGGCCGCGGTGCCGCAGGCGCTCACCAGGAGGCGCGGCAGCGTGACCGGATCGAAGGGCAGGTCGGGCAGCCGGATGCGATGGGTCGCCGGATCGGCGAACGAGCGCAGCGTGTCGCCGATCACGGCCGGCTGCTCGTAGATCTCCTTCTCCATGAAGTGGCGGTGGTTGCCCTTGCCGATCAGGGCGCCGCTCAGGGCCGTGAGATGGATCGGGCGGTCGACCGGCCGGTCGTCGGCGCCCCAGATCCGCGCCCCGGCGCCGGAGATCACGGCGACGTCGCCGTCCTCGAGGTACTGGATCCTGCGCGTCAGCGGCGCCAGGGCCAGCGCGTCGGAGCCGATGTACATCTCGCCCTCACCGTAGCCGATCGCGAGCGGTGCGCCCCGGCGCGCGGCCACGATCAGGTCCTCGCGACCGCGGAACAGGAGCGCGAGCGCGAAGGCACCGGTGAGCCGTCGGACGGCGGCCCGCGCCGCCTGCTCCGGCGGCAGCCCCTCGCGTACCAGCTCGCACACCAGGTGCGGCACCACCTCGGTGTCGGTCTGGCTGGCGAACCGCCGGCCGCGAGCCACGAGCTCGGCCCTGAGCTCGGCGAAGTTCTCGATGATCCCGTTGTGGACGATGGCCACCCCTTCGACGATGTGCGGGTGGGCGTTGTCCTCGGTCGGCGCACCGTGCGTCGCCCAACGGGTGTGGCCGATCCCGGTGGTGCCGGGCAGCGGCGCCTCGGCGAGCCGGGCGGCCAGACGGTCGAGCTTGCCCGAGGCGCGGCGTCGATCGATCCCGCCGTCCACGAGCGTCGCGATGCCGGCGCTGTCGTAGCCGCGATACTCGAGCCGCCGCAGCGCCTCGAGCAGCAGTGGTGCGGCCGCCCTGCGACCGATCACGCCCACGATCCCGCACATCGCCCGTCGTTCCCGACCCGCTCGCCTCGGCTCGAACGATAGCAGTGGCGTGCCGGCCGAGCGAGGCCGGGCCGCGCCTGCGATCCGAACCATGCCCGAGCGCGGTTGACGCCGGGTGAACGGCGCTCGCCGGCGCGCGGCCGCCGATCCGTAAGGGACGCGGTGCCGAGCGGCGGCGCCACCCCGGTTGCCCGCAACCGGGTGGCTGCTATGTTCGCGGCGGGGAGCAGGGGCGCACGGGTCGAGGGTCGACATGAACGCTTCGTCGACGGTGGGCGGTACGCTGCTCGTGGTGGTGCTCGGAACCCTCTGGGTGAAGGCCAACGTGGCCGGGTTGCTGGCCCCGCTGGCGCGGATGCTGCCCTGGTGAGCGCGCCCGGCCCGAGCTCGCGCCGGATCGGCGGCACCGCGGCCGCGGTCGGCCCGCCGACGCCGCGGCGGGCCTGGATCCCCAAGCTGTTCGCGGGGCTTTTCCTGTGGCCGTTGGTGATCCGCCTGATGGGCTTCGAGGGCGTCCCGGCGCTGGCGCTCGTCGTGGGCATCGCTCTCCTGTTCCTGGCCAGCGTGCTGATCGAGCGCGGGCTCGCCGCCGAGGCCGAGCTCCGGGGTCGGACCCTGGCGCGCGCGCCGCGGCTCCCCGCCAAGCTCGCCGGCTCGATCGCGGCGGCGGCGGGGGCGGCGGTGATCGGTCTCTTCGCCGCGCCGGGTGGCCCGCTCCTCGCCGCCATCTACGGTGGGCTGACCTTCCTCGGCTGCCGGCTCGCCTACGGCCCCGACCCGAGGACCGACCGGGACGCCGTGGCCCGGGCCGCGGATCGGGCCGGGATGAAGGCCGCCGACGTGCTGGCCGTCCTCGAGGAGGCGACCGCCAAGATCCGCGCCATCGAGAGCGCCGCCGGCGCGCTGCGCTCGCGCGAGCTGGGTGAGCGGGTCGGGCGGATCACGCGGCAGGCGCGCGCCGTGCTGGCGCAGATCGAGAAGGACCCGCGCGACATCGCCCGCGCCCGTCGCTTCCTCGTCACCTACCTCGACGGGACCCGCGACGTGATCGCCAAGTTCGGTGAGCAGCAGCACGAGCTGGCGGACAGCCCGCTCGCCGACAATTTTCGCCGCGTGCTCGCCACGATCGAGCAGGTGTTCGAGGAGCAGGAAGAGGTCCTCAAGCGCGACGACAGACTGGATCTCGAAGTCCAGCTCGAGGTCCTCGAGACCCAGCTCCGCCGCGAAGGCGTGCATTGAGCCCGAGCATGCCATCGAGCCCAGGGAGAGAGACGATGAGCCCGACCGGCCAGCCCGAGAGCCCGCCCCCGCTGCCGCAGACGGCGACCGCGGCGGCCCCGCGCGCGGAACCCCCCGCCGACCTCGGCACGGCCATCGCCGCGCTCGGCGCAGAGGTCGTCCAGGACCTGCAGATCAAGCTCGACGGCCCGATCGAGCAGCAGATCCGCGGCGTCCTCGCCGAGCTCGACATGTCCAACACCAACTCGATCATCTTCTTCGGCTCGAAGGCGCAGCAGCAGCTCTCGACCATCTCCGAGCAGATGCTGGAGAAGGTGCGGGTCAAGGAGGTCGGGCCGGCCGGTGATCTCCTCAACAGCATGGTTCAGAAGCTCAAGGACTTCGACATTCCCGACGTCGATCCGAACGAGAAGCCCGGCTTCCTCGCCCGGCTGTTCGGGGTGAAGAGCGAGATCGAGAACTTCCTCGGCCAGTACGACGACGTGAAGGGACAGATCGAGAGCATCACGACCGATCTGGAGAAGCACAAGACCAAGCTGCTCACCGACGTCACCTACCTGGACAAGCTGTACGACGCCAATCTCGACTACTTCCGCACGCTGGAGGTCTACATCGCAGCTGGCAGGGCGAAGCTGGCGGAGCTCGACCAGAGCGTGATCCCGGCGCTCGCGCGGCAGGTCGAGGCAAGCAGCGACATGGTCGAGGCGCAGAAGCTGCGCGACATCCGCGCCGCCCGCGACGATCTCGAGCGGCGCGTGCACGACCTCCTCCTCACCCGCCAGGTGACGATGCAGAGCCTGCCCTCGATCCGGCTCGTGCAGGAGAACGACAAGTCGCTGATCACCAAGATCAACTCGACGATCGCCAACACCGTGCCGTTGTGGAAGCAGCAGCTCGCCCAGGCGATCACGATCTTCCGGTCGGGCAAGGCGGCGGAGGCAGTGAAGGCGGCCTCCGACCTGACCAACGAGCTGCTCAAGGCGAACGCCGAGAACCTGCAGAAGGTGAACGCCCAGGTGCGCGAGCAGGTCGAGCGCGGGGTGTTCGACATCGAGACGGTCAAGCAGGCCAACGCCAGCCTGATCGCCACGATCGAGGACAGCCTGCGCATCGCCGACGAGGGCAAGCGCCGACGGGCCCAGGCCGAGCAGGACCTCGTCAAGCTCGAGCAGGAGCTCAAGCACGCCCTGGCGGCGGCCTCGGCGCGCACCCAGGGCGCGGCGGCCCCGGCCGGGCCGGCGGGCTGAGCGGCCACCGGCAGCGCCCCGGAGGAGGACCATGGTCTGGTCGAAGCTCATGGGCGAGTTCGTCGACGTCATCGAGTGGCTCGACGATTCCCCCGACACCATGGTCTGGCGGTTCGAGCGGCACGGCAACGAGATCAAGTACGGTGCCAAGCTGACCGTTCGCGAAGGCCAGACCGCGGTGTTCGTCAACGAGGGTGAGATCGCGGACGTCTTCACGCCCGGCATGTACGAGCTGTACACGCGCAACCTGCCGATCCTCTCGACCCTCCAGGCTTGGCCGCACGGCTTCGAGAGCCCGTTCAAGGCCGAGGTCTACTTCTGCTCGACCCGGATCTTCACCGATCTCAAATGGGGTACCAAGAACCCGGTGATCCTGCGCGATCCCGAGTTCGGGCCGGTCAGGCTCCGGGCATTCGGTACCTACGCCATCCGGATCAAGGATCCCGCCGTGTTCCTGCGCGAGGTCGTGGGCACCGACGGGCACTTCACGGTCGACGAGATCTCGGACCAGTTGCGCAACCTGATCGTCACCCGGTTCGGCACCGTGCTCGCCGGCTCGGGCATCCCGACGCTCGATCTGGCGGCCAACAGCGAGCAGCTCGGCAGCTTCGTGGCCGGCCGCATCGCACCGGAGTTCGCCAATCTGGGCCTGGAGCTGACCACCCTCCTGGTCGAGAACGTCTCCCTGCCGCCCGAGGTCGAGCAGGCGCTCGACCGCCGCACCTCGATGGGAATCGTGGGCGATCTCTCGCGCTACACCCAGTTCCAGGCGGCCGAGGCGATGCGGGCGGCGGCGCAGAACCCCGGTGCCGCGGGCGCCGGCATCGGTGTGATCGTCGGCCAGGCGCTCGGTGCCCAGGCAGCCGGGCCCTGGGGCACGCGGGCGCCCGAGACTGCGGCCGCGCCGCCCCCGCCGGCACCACCGCCGCCCGCTCGCCTCTGGCACGTCGCCGAGGCGGGGAAGGCCGCCGGCCCGTTCCCCATCGAGGAGCTGGCGAGGCGCGCCGCGGCGGGCACGCTCGGTCGCGACACGCTCGTCTGGACGCCCGGCATGGCCGGCTGGACCGTGGCCGGACAGGTCGAGGAGGTGGCGCGGCTCCTCGCCACGGCGCCGCCGCCGCTGCCCGGCAGCAGCTGAGGCGATGCCATCGGGCCCGTGGGGCCGGCGCGTCGAGAGCGACGCCCGGGCGGTCGGTGGCGTGCTCGTGAGCGCGCCCGCCGCGCGGACCTTCGCGTGCGAGCAGTGCGGTGCGGTGCTGGCGTTCGAGCCGGGCGCCCAACAGCTCGCCTGCCGCTATTGCGGGCATGTCAACCGGATCGTCGAGCCGGGGACGCCGGTGGTCGAGAACGAGCTCGACCGGACCCTGGCCGAGCTGCGTCCCGAGCCGTCGGCGCCGCCGGTCGAGCAACGCTGCCGGCAGTGCGGCTACGCCTTCACCTTCCCGACCGGGCGGCACGCCGGACCCTGCCCGTCCTGCGGCAGCCCGGTCGTGGAGGATCCGGCGAAGCTGCGCACGATCGCACCCGGCGCGGTGCTGCCCTTCGTGATCGGCGAGCCGGACGGGCGGCGGCTGGTGCGCGACTGGCTGCACAGCCTGTGGTTCGCGCCCTCCAGGCTGGCACGCGAGGCGCGCAGCGGCGGCCGCCTCGAGGGGCTCTACGTGCCGCATTGGACCTTCGATGCGCGCAGCGCCAGCCGCTACGCGGGCCGGCGTGGCGACGTCTACTACGAGACCCGCATGGTCGAACGGGTGGTGAACGGCCGACGGGTCCGCCAAGCCGTCCAGGTTCCGAAGATCCGCTGGACACCGGTCCAGGGCCGCGTGGCCCGCGACTTCGACGATCTGCTGGTCGCTGCCGGAGCCGAGCTGCCGCGGCATCTGGTCGAGCGGCTCGAGCCCTGGGACCTGCAGGGCCTCAAGGCCTATGCGCCCGACTACCTCTCGGGTTTCGGATCCGAGCTCTATGCGCTTTCCGTCTCCGACGCGCACGAGCAGGCCAAGGCGTCGATGCGCGCGATGATCGAGCAGGACGTGCGCTTCGACATCGGCGGTGACCAGCAGGTCATCGAACGGCTCGACATCACGCTCTCGGACGAGACCTACAAGCTCGTGCTGCTGCCCGTCTGGGTCGCGAGCTTCAGGTTCCTGGGCAGGGACTATCGCGTGCTGGTCAACGGCCGGACCGGCGAGGTGCACGGCGAGCGGCCGTGGAGCCTCCTCAAGATCGCGCTGGCGGTGCTCGTCGGGCTCGTGGTCGTGGCCGGCCTGCTGCTGGCGTTGCAGGCGGGCCAGTCCGCCGGTCGGTTCTAGGCCCGCCGACCCGGCATCCGGCCCTCGAGCACGACCCTCCCGGCGAGGAGCCGCCCGGCCGAGCCCACCGCGCGCAGCACGGCGCGATCGAGCCGGGCGAGCCGGTCCCAGGAATCCGGCACGAACCGCTGCACGACGAGCAGGAACCAGGTGAGCCCGAGGCCGGGGAAGGCATCCTCGACGAGCGCCAGATCGCGCTCGTCCAGCTTGCGCTCGTCGGCCGTGATGTAGGGATCGCGGCCGGCATAGATCACCTTGGCGACCAGGGGGTAGAGCCATCGGGCGACCGGCCGGCTCTCGCGGATCCGCTGCAGGATGCCGTGCGTGTAGAGCTCGCTGCCGAGGACCCGGGCGCCGGGCTTGAGGAGCCGGCGCAGCTCGGCGAGCGTGGCCGGGATGTCGACATGGTGCAGGATGTCCCGCAACAGGACGCCGTCGAAGCTCGAAGCCTCGAGCGGCATGCGCTCGCACGGCGCCTCGAGGACGATCATCCGCTCGCGCGGGATGCCCGCCAGGCGCGCGCGGGCCTCGGTGATCTCGAGCGATTCGGGCGAGAGGTCGGTCGCCGTGACCTCGGCACCCAGGAGGGCCAGGCGGATCGCGTCGTCGCCGAAGCCGCAGCCCGGCACGAGCCAGCGCGTGCCCGTCAGGGGCTCGGCCGCGACCCGCGCCATGAGGTACCAATAGGCATTCCACGGCCGCTCGCCGAGGCGCTCGAGCACGTCGGTCCCGACCGGCCGATCCCGGAGATGGGCGTGCCGCGCCGCGTGCTCGCGGTGATAGTCGAGCTCGCGCTCCTGCCGCGCGGTCAGCTCCATGCTCGCCCCTGCCCAGCCCGGCCCCCGTCCGTCGCGCGCGAGGATGCGCCGCGGCGGTGCGGCCGGCCAGATCTATCCGGGGTTCGTCGTACCGGGAAGGGGCGAAGGCCCGGGCCTAGGAGGCGAGCGAATAGAGGTCGGCCGGCTGGGCGACGAGGTCCCAGGCGAGCCGCGCGCAGACGGCGAGGGTGAGGAGCGCGAAGAGCACCCGGAGCTGCTCACCGCGGAGCGCGCTGCCGGCCCGCGCCCCGAGCTGGGCGCCGACCACGCCACCCACGATCATCAAGATGGCCAGGACGATGTCCACCGTTCGGTTGTTGTGGGCATGCAGGAAGGTGGTGAGCGCGGAGACGAAGCTCACCTGGAGCAGGGAGGTCCCGACCACGACGCGGGTCGGCATGCCGATCAGGTAGATCATCGCCGGGATCATCACGAAGGCGCCGCCGACACCGAGCACCGCGGCCAGGACGCCCACGACCGCGCCGGCGGCGAGCGGCACGAGGGCGCTGATGTAGAGACGCGACTCGGTGAAGCGGATCTTGAGCGGCAGCCGGTGCACCAGGAGATGGCGGTGCGCGCGTTGCGGCGGGCGCGGCACGGGCCGACGCTGGGCCCAGAGCGCCCGGCTGCTCTCGACCAGCATGAGGCCGCCGACGACCGCGAGCAGCAGAACGAACCCGAGGCCGATCACGGTCTCGATCTGGCCGATCGCCGACAGCCAGCGGAACACCAGCACGCCCGCCGCCGAACCGAGGAAGCCGCCGGCGGTGAGCACGAGGCCCATCTTGATGTCGACGGTGCCGCGCTTGATGTGCGCGAGCACGCCCGAGACCGAGGAGGCGAGCACCTGCGGTGCCGCGGTGCCGACCGCCACCGCCGGCGGGATGCCGATGAAGATCAGGAGCGGCGTGATCAGGAAGCCGCCGCCGACCCCGAAGACGCCGGAAAGAAAGCCCACCGACCCGCCGAGGCCGAGCAGGATCAGCAGGTTGACCGACAGCTCGGCGACCGGGAGATAGATGTCCATCGAGCGGGCGGCCCCCGCCGGCAACGTGCGGCACTGACAAGCGCGGGCGCGACCCGTGTCAAGCGGATGCTGCCGCCGCGCCGGCGATCCTGCGGCGAGCGTGTCGCCGCGCTCACGCCCGGCCGGCGAGGCTCACGTCACCTTCCCGGGCCAGGCGGCGGATCGCTTCGCGGAACGCCGCGACCGTATCCTCGACCTCGCTCGGCCCGTGGGTCGCGGAGGCGAGCATCGCGAGCTGGCCGTTGACGTCGACACCGGCCGTGAGGAGGGCAAGGCGGATCCGTTGAGCGAGCCGCGGCGGCCGGGCCTTGAGCTCGTCGAAGGGTATCGCGAGCGGATCGAACCGGAGTGGGTCGAGCGGCCGACCGTTCGGGTTCGGGAAGAGGTGGACGCCCGAGAAGCTGCCGTAGGCCACCCACGGCACGCCCGTCTCGGCCAGCACCTCGTTGAGCTGCCGGCGCAGCGTCGCGGCCGTGGCGTTCGCGCGCGCGCAGGGCTCGCCCGAGGCGATGAGCCGGAGCGCCGCGATCCCGGCGGCGGCCGATACCGGATTGGCGTTGAAGGTGCCGGGGTGGCCGATCTTCTCCTCGCCGCGCTCGCGGGTGCGGACGAAGTCGAGCGTGTCCAGGATCTCGGCACGGCCTCCCACGGCACCGCCCGGCAGCCCGCCCGCGACGATCTTTGCCAGTGTCACGAGGTCCGGCCGCACGCCGTAGACCTCCTGGGCGCCACCGGGAGCGACGCGGAAGCCGGTCACCACCTCATCGAAGATCAACAGGGCACCGTGCCGCGCGGTCGCCTCGCGGAGCGCCTGCGGAAAGCCGTCGCGGGTGGGCACCATGCCGAAGGAGGCGCCGGTCGGCTCCAGGATCACGGCGGCGATCTCGCGGTCGGTCGCGAGGACCGCCTCGACCGCGGCCAGATCGTTCGGATCGCACAGGACGACGTTCTCGGCCACGGCGTCGAGCACGCCGCGGGTGGCGGTCCCGTCCATGTGGTTCTGCCAGCCCGAGGTCATGTGGTCGTGCCAGCCGTGGAAATGGGTGCGGAAGCGGAGGATCCTGCGCCGCTTGGTGAAGGCTCGGGCCAAGCGGACCGCCATGAGCGTGGCCTCGGTCCCGGAGCTCGTGAAGCGGATCCGCTCGCAGGCCGGCACGAGCGCGCGGATCGCCTCGGCCCAGCGGATCTCGAGCGGATGATTGCCGCCCGGGTGGGTCATCGCGGCGAGCGCGCCGGCCGCGGCCTCGGTCACCGCCGGATGGCAGTGACCGAGCAGCAGCGCCCCGTGCCCACCGAACCAGTCGACGTAGCGGTTCCCGTCGACGTCCCACTTGTGCGGACCCTGGGCGCGCTCGACGTAGATCCCGTAGGGCTCGAGAAAGCGGCCGTCGTGGGTCACGCCGGAGGGGAAGAGGGCCCGCGCCTGTTCGGCGAGCCGCGCCGATCCGGGCGTGCGGGCGCGGTACGCCTCTTCGAGCGAACGGTTGTCGTGCACCGGAGCCATGCGCGCGCTTCCGATCCGGGGTGACGCCCGAACCTAGCAGGCGCCCGGCCGACCGGAACCGTGCGCGTGCGCATGGCCGACGCGCGAGCCGGCGTCGTTCGCCGGACGCCCGAGGCGCGGCTTCCCGGTGATACCGGCGCTCGGCAGCATCCGGTAGGATGCGCCCATGTCCGACCGTCCGAACGATCCCGCTCCGCCGACCCTCCGGCGGCGTGGCGAGCGGCGAGCGGTGCCGGCGCGCGCGCCGATCCCCTCGCCGGGACGTGCGCCGTTCCGCCTCGTCGCGCACGCCGTCGGCTGGCTCCTCCTGGTGCTCGCCGGCGCCATGCTGCTGCCGATGGCCGTCGATCTCACCGACGGGCACCCGGACTGGAAGGGCTTCGCCGGCGGTACGCTCACCACCGCGTTCGTCGGTGCCGCCCTGCTCCTCGCCACGCGCGGCCCGCTGCCGCCGATCGACGTCCGCACGGGCTTCCTTTTGACCTCGCTCACCTGGGCGGCGATCGCCTGGTTCGCTGCCTTGCCGTTCGAGCTCGGCAGCATCGGCCTCTCGACCACGGATGCGGTGTTCGAAACGGTCTCCGGGCTCACCACGACCGGTGCCACGGTGATCACGGGACTGGATACGGCTCCGCGCGGCCTCCTCCTCTGGCGCTCGCTCCTCCAGTTCGTGGGCGGTGCCGGGATCGTCCTGATCGGGCTCGTCATGCTGCCGTTCCTGCGGATCGGCGGCATGCAGCTGTTCCGCACCGAGAGCTCGGACAAGTCCGACAAGCTCCTCCCCTCGACCGGCGCGATCGTGGCCCGGCTGCTGGGGGCCTACCTGACGCTCGGCGCGCTCTGCACGCTGGCACTGGCCGGTACGGGGCTCGATCTCTTCGATGCGCTGAACCATGCGATGACCGCGCTCTCGACCGGCGGTTTCTCCACCCGCGACGCCTCGATCGCCGCCTTCGCGAGCCCCGCGGTCGAGTGGGTGCTGATCCTCTTCATGGTGCTGGGCGCGCTGCCGTTCATGCGCTTCCTCGCGATCCTCCAGGGGCGCTCGCATCTCTTCTGGCAGGACGGCCAGATCCGCGTGTTCCTCGCGATCGTCCTGGTCGTGTCCTCCTCGCTCGCCGCGTGGCTCGTGCTGGTCCACGAGCGCTCACTGCACGACGCCTGGCGGGCGGCGCTCTTCAACGCCGTCTCGGTGATCACCACGACCGGCTATGCGAGCGAGGACTACCAGCTCTGGGGCTCGCCCGTGCTCGGCCTCTTCCTCGCCATCACGGTGCTCGGCGCCTGCACCGGCTCGACAGCCGGCGGGATCAAGATCTTCCGCGTGCAGATCCTGTGGACCGCCTCGCTCCTCTACGTGCAGAGCCTGATCCTGCCGAGCCGGGTCGTGCGCCCGCGCTACGCCGGCCGGCCGATCGACCAGGAGCTGATCGGTTCGGTATTGAGCTTCGTCTTTTTCTTCATAGGCTCCTGGGGCGTCTTCTCCGTCGTGCTTTCAGCCCTCGGTCTCGATCTCGTGACCGCGGTGTCGGGTGCGGCGAGCGCGCTCGCCAACGTGGGTCCGGGTCTCGGTCCGATCATCGGCCCGTCGGGCAACTTCCAGACCCTGAGCGATCCGGCGAAGTGGGTGCTCGTGCTCGCCATGCTCCTGGGCCGGCTCGAATTCTTCACCCTGCTCGTACTCCTCCACCCGGCTTTCTGGCGTCGTTAGACCGTGTGGATCGCCGTGGATGCGGCTGGTTCGCGGGCCACGGGTACGGCTTCGTCGAGCAGAAGCTCCACTGCCCGGTCGGCCGCGTCCTCGAACGGCACGAGCACGATGTCGGCACCCAAGCGGGCGAGTTCAGTTTCCTCCTCGGCACTTCGAGCGACCACCGCGACCCGCCCACAAAAGCCCGCGGCACGCAGCGCCTGGAGGATCGCCTGGCGCGGGTCGTCGTGGGTGAGGCCCCGCTCGAGACCGGGTAGGGTGACGACGACCCAGCGCGCGGTCGAAAGCGGCAAGCTCGCGAGCCTCTCCGGATCGCTCGCGTCGCCATACGCGACGCGAAGCCCCTCGCCTCGGGCGAGGCGAACGACGCGCGGGTCGAAATCCATCGCGAGGACCGCGAAGCCCTTGGCGAGCAGCCGGCTCGCCAGCGCCGACCCGAGCCGACCCAGGCCCAGGACGAGGAAATCGGCGCGGCCTTGGTCGCTCATCGGAACCTCTTCCGGTTCGCGGACGGTCCGGCGCCGCTCGAAGGGTCGCAAGAGCGGCTCCAGGAACGCGTAGAGCTCGTGCGACCAGATGATCATGTAGGTCGAGGCGGCGATCGTCACGAGGCCCACGAGCGTGGTGAGGCCGAGCGCCGCCTCGCTCACGTGGCCGAGGCTCACTCCCATCGCGACGAAGACGAGCGAGAACTCGCTGATCTGGGCGACCGTGAGGCCGGCGAGGAAGCCGGTCCGCTTGCGGAACCCCATCGCTCCCATGATCGCGAGCACGATCAGGGGATTGCCGATGAGGACGAAGAGCGAGAACGCGACCGCCGGGAGGAGATCGGCGCGCATCTGGGCGAGATCGAGCCGGCTGCCGAGTGCGACGAAGAAGAACAGCAGGAGAAAATCGCGCAAGGGAGCGAGCCGCGCCGAGAGCGCGTCGCGATAGGAGGTGGAGGCGAGTGCGACACCGGCCAGGAGCCCACCCAGCTCCTTGCCGAGACCGAGCGTGTCGGCGACCGCCGCCCCGCCGGCGGCGAGCGCCACCGCGAACAGCAGCAGGAGTTCGGGGTTGCGGGCGAGCCTTTCGGTCAGCGGATCGGCCAGGAAGCGAACGAACAGGAGGACGAAGAGGAGCAAGAGACCGCCCGAACCGACCACGAGCAGCACGGCGCGCAGGGGATCCTCCGCTGCTGTCCCGACACCGAAGGCGGAGAGCACGATCATCGCGAGGACGACGACGATGTCCTGGACGATCAAAAAGCCCAGGGCGACGCGTCCGTGGAGCGAGTCGATCTCGCGTTTGTCGGACAAGAGCTTCACGATGATGATCGTGCTCGAGAAGGTGAGCGCCACCGCCACGTAGAAGGCCTCGAGCGGCGGCATCGCGAAGGTGAGGCCCAAGAGGAAGCCGAAGAAGGCGGTGAAGACGACCTGGCCGAGGCCGGTGGCGACCGCCACCGTGCCGAGCGAGCGGACGAGCCCGAGATCGAGCTTGAGGCCCACGAGGAAGAGCAGCACGGCGATGCCGAGCTCGGCCAGGAGCTCGACCTCGTCGGCGGCGCGGACGAGGCCAAAGCCGGCAGGGCCCGCGAGGATGCCCACCAGGATGAAGCTCACGACGAGGGGCTGCCGCAGCAACAGGCCCACGAGCCCGAGAAGGGCCGCGAGCCCGAGCAGGGCCGCGATCTCGGCGAAGACCGAGCCGAAGGCCGTGGCGGTCACGGAGGCGAACCGGCAGGCAGGCCGAGCGACGCTTCGGCCCCGGCGGTGTCCTCGGCGGGCGGCACCGTCAGGAGGTCGAGCTCTGCCGAACGCAAGAGCTCCTCGGCGACGCTGCCGAGGACGAATTTGCCGAGCCCGACCCGACCGCGGGTCGCCACGACCAGGAGATCGGCGCGGATCCGGCGCGCCGTTTCCAAGAGGAGGCCCGGAACCGGGCGCTCGGCCGCGAGCACGATCCGGCGGGCGCGCACGAGCCCGGCCGCCGCGAGGAACCGGGCCAGAGCCGACGCCGCCTCGCGCCGCTCCTGAGCGCGGAGTGGCTCGGCGTCTCCTGCGGTCACAGGCGTTCGTAGGAGGAGCGTCGCCGCCGTCGTCGGGTGGACGTGGACCGCCGCGAGGGTGCCGAGCCGATCGAGGCCGAGCCGACGGGTCGTGAGGGCGGCGGCCTCGGCACCCGGGGAAAGGTCGGTCGCCAAGAGTATGCGCCGGTAGGGTCCGGCGGGAACACCGTTGGCGATCAGCACGGGACCGGCGGCCGAGCGGATCATCCGCTCGGCGGTCGTGCCGGTGAGAACCCCGCGCAGCAGGTGGCGGCGCGGCGGCCCGAGCACCACGAGCTCGGCACCGCTCTCGGCCGCAGCCGCGAGCACGCCCTCGAACGCTTCCCCGAAGCGCAGCTCGAAGCGGCAGCCGATCCGGTCCTCACGGCCGCAGGTCTCGGCGAGCTCGGCGAGCAGAAGCTCCGCTTCGCGCCGTTCCGCCTCGACGAGACGCGCCGGCCGGTCCGGGTCGACCACGTGGACGAGGAGGAGCTCGGCTTCGAGCTGACGCGCGAGCAGGACGGCGCGCCGCAGCGCCCGATCCGAGCGGGTCGAGAAGTCGGTCGCGACCAGGATCGTGCGCATCGAAGCTCCCGCGAAGCGAGGCGGAGGGGCGGGCATCGTCGGGCAGAGCTAACATCGCCCGAGGGGCGAGGCGAGAACCGGTTCCGCCACGCCACCCGCTGCTGCTATGAGCGCGGCCGACGAACGGAACCGGTGTTCGGATGATCCCGCGTTATTCCCGGCCGGAGATGGCTGCGATCTTCGCGCCCCGCGCGCGGCTTTCGACCTGGCTCGAGGTCGAGCTCGCCGCGGCCGAGGGGATGGCCGACCTCGGCCTCGTGCCGGCCGACGACGTCGCCACCTTGCGGCGCAAGGTCGCCGAAGTTGGGCCCGCGCTGATCGATCCGGAGCGGGTCGAGGCGATCGAGAAGGTCACGCGGCACGACGTGATCGCCTTCTTGACCCACCTCGAAGAACGGCTCGGGCCGGAAGCGCGCTGGCTCCATCTCGGGATGACGAGCTCGGATCTTTTGGACACCGCGCTCGCGATCCAGCTCGTCCGTGCCACGGACCTCCTGCGCGCCGACCTCGATCGCGTGCTCGCGGCCCTGCGTCGCCGGGCGCTCGAGCACCGCGACACGCCCTGCATCGGCCGCTCGCACGGGATCCACGCCGAGCCCACGAGCTTCGGGCTCAAGCTCTTGGGGCACTGGGCCGAGTTCGACCGCTGCCGGGTGCGGCTCGAGGCGGCGCGGCGGGAGATCGCGACCTGCGCGATCAGCGGGCCCGTCGGCACCTTCGCTTCCGTGCCGCCCGAGGTCGAGGCCGCGGTCGCCCAGCGCTTCGGCCTCGCGGTCGAGCTGGTGTCGACGCAGGTGATCCCGCGCGACCGGCACGCCGCCTTCCACTGCGCGCTCGGCCTCCTCGCGAGTGCGATCGAGCGGCTCGCGACCGAGATCCGGCATCTGCAGCGCACCGAGGTCGGCGAGGCCGAGGAATATTTCCACCCGGGTCAGAAGGGCAGCTCGGCCATGCCGCACAAGCGGAACCCGGTGCTGTCCGAAAATCTCTGCGGGCTCGCGCGAATGATCCGAGCCGCGGTCACGCCGGCGCTCGAGAACGTCGTGCTCTGGCACGAGCGCGACATCTCGCACAGCTCGGTCGAGCGCGTGCTGCTTCCCGACGCCTGCATCCTTGCCGATTTCGCGCTCGATCGGCTCGCCGGGCTCGTGGAGCGGCTCGTCGTCTACCCCGAACGGATGCGGCGGAACCTCGAAGCGACGGGCGGCCTCTACAATTCGCAGCGGGTCCTGCTCGCGCTCACCGAAGCGGGGCTCGCGCGCCAGGAGGCCTACCTCCTCGTCCAGCGCAACGCGATGCGCGCCTTCGAAGAGGGCCGGCCGTTCCTCGACCTCCTGCTCGCCGATCCCGAGGTGGTCGGCCGGCTCGGCGCCGAGCGGCTGCGGGAGCTCTTCGACCCGCTCTGGCACCTGCGTCGGGTGCCCGAGATCTTCGCGCGGGTCCTGGACGGTAGCTCGGGCCGATGAGCCGGCGGGTGCTCCTGCTCGCCCTCGCACTGGCGCTCGGCGCCGGGCAGGCGCGTTCGGGCATCCTGATCGAGGCTCGCCTCGAGGGCGTACCCCTGCGCATCGAGCTCGCCTCTCCCGGCGAGCCCGGGGCCGGTCTGGTCGCCGCCTCGGTCGACGGCAGCGCGCGACTGGTCGACCTGGAGCAGGGGGTCGTGCGCGGTCCCGACGGCGCGCCGCGGCCGCCGCGCCCGGCCGCGACTCGCCCGGCGGCCGGGCTCGTCGGCCTGACGCCGCTCGGCGGCGGCGCGATGGTCGCCGGCCATGGCGGGGCGTGGCAGCTCCTGACGGAGGACGGCCGGATCTGCGCCGAGGTCCTCGCATCCGCCTGGATGCTGCGCTTCCTGGAGCCCGCGATCCGAGCCCTCGAGCTGCTCCAGGCGGTCGAACCCGCCCTGGCCGCCCGACCACGGCACGGCTGCAGCGCGCTCGGCTTCGCCAGTTGGACAGCGCAGGGCTGGCCGCTCCTGGTGAGCGGTCGGAGCGACACGCTGTTCGCGACCGAGCGGATCCGCTTCGACCATCGCCCGGCCGGTCTCGCGCCCGCGGAAGTGTCGGGGGCGCGCTGAGCCGGGTCGTCGTTCGGGCCGGCGAGGGTCGGGGCTGCTCAGATCAGGCCCTGGCTGCGGAAGCTCAGATGCCGGTTCTTGCCGACGATGACGTGGTCGTGGACGAGTACGTTGACCGCCCCGAGTGCCTTGATCACGGCCTTGGTCATCTCGATGTCCGGCTGCGAGGGTGTCGGATCGCCCGAGGGATGGTTGTGGACCATGATGATCGCCGAGGCGCCGAGCTCGAGCGCGCGCTTGACGACCTCCCGCGGATAGAGCGGCGTGTGGTCGACCGTGCCCCGGCTCTGCTGCTCGTCGCGGATCAGGATGTTCTTGCGGTCGAGGAAGAGGATGCGGAACTGCTCGGTGTTCTCGTGGGCGAGCGCCGTGTGCACGTAGTCGAGCAGCGCCGTCCAGGATCCCAGTACCGGACGCTCCTTGATCTCCTCCTTGAGCACCCGGAGCATGAGGGCCTGGATGGCCTTGAGGAGCACCTGGGTGAAGTGCAGGTCGTCGTCGCGCTGCTGCCCTCGCTCGGCGTCGGCGCCGGCGCCGAGGGGCTGGAGTGCCGGGCACTCGGCGTAGCGCGCCGGGTCGGCCGCGAGCACCCCGCCCAGGGAACCGAAGCGGGCGAGCATCTCCTTGGCGAGCGGCTTCGTGTCGCGCCGATAGACCGAGAAGAACAGGAGGAGCTCCAGGAGCTCGTAGTCGGCGAGGCTCTCGGGCCGCGCCTCGAGGAAGCGCTGGCGCAGCCGCTCGCGATGGCCGTGATAGTGCTTGCTGCCCCAGCCGGCACCCGCCGTGGGGGCGGTCGGCGCCGCTTCCCCGAGCCCGGGGCCCGTGGCGACCGGAAGCAGCGCGGCCAAGGCCTGAAGCGCGGTCTCGTCGGCCAGATGCCAGGCACGCCGCTCGGCGAGCCAACGCCCGCCCGCCCGCTTGATCGCCTCCCGATAATGGAAGGTGTAGCCGGTCAGGAGATAGCCGCCCGCGGCGGCCCGCTCGAGCAGCAGGCCCAGTTGACCGAGTCTCTCGATCGAACCCGGATCGGGCGCCCGTTGCGTCGGTCCGGGAGCCTCGGCCCAGCCGACGGCCGGGGTAGGGGACGGTGCCGTGTCGTGCCCAGCCATGGCCGCCAACCTAAACCATAGGTTGATATTGGCCTTGTGGCTTAACTCACAGGGCGGGTCCGCGACCCCCCGGGCGGCGCGACCATGGTCGAGCCGGCGCCGAGCCGCTAGGAGGGAGCACCGCCCGAGTCCCCGGAGGAGCGATGGCCGAGACCCCGACCGCCTGTCTCATCATCATCGGCAACGAGATCCTGTCCGGCCGCACCCAGGATGCCAATCTCGCCCATATCGCACGCTTCCTGGCGGAGCTCGGGATCCGCATGGCGGAGGCCCGGGTGGTGCCCGACGAGGAAACCGCCATCGTCGAGGCGGTGAACCAGTGCCGCGCCCGACACCGCTACGTCTTCACCACGGGCGGGATCGGGCCGACCCACGACGACATCACGGCCGCCAGCATCGCCAAGGCGTTCGGCGTCCCGTTCGGGCGCAACGCCGAGGCCGAACGTCGGCTCCTCGCTTATTACCCGCAGGACAAGGTGACCCCGGCCCGGCTGCGGATGGCGGACATGCCGGAGGGGGTCGAGCTCATCGACAATCCGGTTTCGGCGGCCCCGGGCTTCGTGATCGGCAACGTCTCCGTGCTGCCGGGCGTACCGAAGATCATGCAGGCGATGCTCGACGGACTGAAGGGCCGGCTCGTGGGCGGGCCACCGATCCGCTCACGGAGCATCGTCTGCTTCGCGCCGGAGGGCGAGATCGCCGAGCGGCTGGGAGCGATCCAGGCCGCCCATTCCGGGGTCGACATCGGCAGCTACCCGTTCATGCGGATGGGCTCACCCGGCACCACGATCGTCTTCCGCTCGGCCGACACAGAGGCGATCGATCGTGCGGCCGCGGCGTTCCTCGAGGCGATGCGCACGGCCGGGGTGGAGACCAGCGAGGAGCTCCTGGTCTGAGGGCGCGGCTTGCGTGGGTCGCCCGGCCGGGGCATCCCGGATCCGGGCCCGCTTGGCGGAACCGGTAGACGCAAGGGACTTAAAATCCCTGGCCCCATGGGCGTGCGGGTTCGAATCCCGCAGCGGGCACCAGGGCCGCGGCCGCAACGAAGGGAGGGTGGAGCGTGGCGCCGATCGCGATCGCAGTCGCGGGCTTAGGGCTCATCGGCCGGGAACATGTGCGGCGCGTGGTCGAGGAGCCGAAGGCCCGGCTCGCGGCGATCGTCGAGCCGGACCAGACCGCCGCGGCGGTTGCGAGCCAACACGGCGTTCCAGTCGTCCCGAGCCTCGAGGAGCTGGTGGCGCGCAGGCTCGCGGATGCGGTGATCCTCGCCACACCCACCGCGCTCCACGCCGACCAGGCGGTCACCTGTCTCGAGGCGGGTCTGCCCGTCCTGGTCGAAAAGCCCCTCGCCCACGACCCCGTGGCCGGCAGGCGGATCGTCGAGGTAGCCGAGCGCACGGGTGGTCCCGTCCTGGTCGGCCACCACCGGCGCCACAGCCCCTGGATCCGCGCGGCCAAGGCGGAGATCGAGCGCGGCACGCTCGGCCGGATCCTGCTCGTCGACGCGCTCACCTGGTTCGCCAAGCCCGAGCCCTACTTCGCGCCCGAGTGGCGGCGGCGGAAGGGCGCGGGGCCGGTCCTCACCAACCTCGTCCACGTGATCGACGATCTGCGCAACCTCGTGGGCGAGATCGTCGAGATCCGCGCCGTGGCGTCGAACGCACTGCGCGGCTTCGAGACCGAGGACACGGCGGCGGCGATCCTGCGCTTCGAGACCGGCGCCCTCGGCACGCTCTCGGTCTCGGACGGCGTGGTGGCACCCTGGAGCTGGGAGCACGGCTCGGGCGAGAGCCGCTGGTTCCCGCGCGCCGGCGAGGCCTGCTACCGGCTCGGCGGCACGCGCGCCTCGCTGGCACTCCCCGGCCTCGAGCTCTGGCGGCACGAGCGCGACGCCGGCTGGATGACGCCCTTCGAGTGCCTGCGCCGCACGGTCGCCGAGGCCGATCCGCTGGCACTCGAGCTCCGCCATTTCTGCGAGGTCGTGGCGGGCCGGGAGCGGCCGGTCCTCGACGCGCGCGGCGGCCTCGCGACCCTCGCCGCGACGCTCGCGGTGCTCGAGTCGGCCGCGACCGGCGTGCCGGTGGCACCCGATTCCCTCCTCCCAGGGTGATCGGAGTCACCCGACCTCGAATCCGCACCTCTCTGAGCCGGATCTGGGCGCCGGCCCGCGAGGCCCTCCAGAAGCTGGCTCAACCGATGGACGGGACGTCGACGACGGCACTCCATCGGGCATCCTTGCAGCGCGGACGGCTCACCAAGGGGCCGCGACCCCTCCCCCGCCCTGGGCGGTCGCGGCGTTCCGAGAGCTCTGCACGCGCTGCGAGGCCTGCATCGAGGCCTGCCCGGATCGCGTCCTCCGGGTGCACCGCCGCGGCTTTCCGGAGCTGCGCCTGGAGGACGCCGGCTGCAGCGTCTGCGGCCGCTGCGGCACCGGTCCGTTGATCCTCGAGCGGGACTGCACGCGCTGCGGTCGCTGCATCGATGTCTGCTCGAAGGACGTCTACCGCTTCACCCATCGCTTCGACCGGCGCGAGCCGCCGCCCGCGTCGGCAACGAGCTGGGCCCCGGCCTAGGAGGTCGTGTCGTAACCCGGATCCGCATCGTCGCGCTGGCGCTTCCGTTCGCCGGCCGCCTCGCCGGTATGGCCTCGAGCCAGGAGGTCCGCTCGCTGCGCGGCGACGCCGCGGTCGACGAGCAGGACACGGCACCGCCGGTCTTCCGCCAGGAGACCGGTGGACCCATGGAGCGTGCCTATCGCCAGCAGCCACCGCTCATCCCGCATCGGATCGCCGGCTACGAGATCGACTCGAGGGTCAACAAGTGCCTGTCCTGCCACGACTGGCCGAACAATGTGCGGGAGGGCGCGCCGAAGGTCGGCGAGACGCACTACAAGGACCGCGAGGGGGTGGCGCTCGACAAGGTGGCGCGGAACCGTTGGTTCTGCACGCAGTGCCACGTGCCGCGGGCCACCGCGCCGAGCTTCGTCGGCAACAGCTTCGAGAACGCCACGGATCTGCGCTGAGCGAGCGGGAGAGCCGGCATGGCCGCCGAGCCCATCCCGGATGCCGCCCAGGGCGCGGAGGGAGCCCGCGTCGGCTCGATCCGCCGCAGCTGGCGGGCGATCAGCCGTCCATCCGCCCGCTGGGCGCTCGGCACGCTCATGTCCGCCGGGTTCGTCCTCGGCATCCTCTTCTGGGGTGGCTTCAGCTGGGCGATGGAGCTCACCAACACCGAGACCTTCTGCATCTCGTGCCACGAGATGGAGGCGAACGTCTGCCGCGAGTACCGCACCACCGTGCACTACTCGAACCGCACGGGCGTGCGCGCCTCCTGCCCGCACTGCCACGTGCCCGATCCCTGGATCCACAAGGTCCGCCGCAAGATCCAGGCGACCAACGAGCTCTGGCACCACTTCCGCGGCTCGATCGACACACCGGCCAAGTTCGAGGCCAAGCGCATGCAGCTGGCGCAGAACGTCTGGTACGCGATGGAGACGACCGACTCGCGCGAATGCCGCAATTGGCACGACTTCGGCTCCACGGACCTGGCGCAGCAGGAGCCGCGATCGGCCGACCGCCACCAGAAGGCCGCCGTAAAAGGGCGGACCTGCATCGACTGCCATCGCGGCATCGCGCATCGGCTGCCGGCCGGTGGCTTCGACGTCGATCTCGACCGGCTCGTCCAGGAGCGGCAGGGCGGCGCCAGGGCGGCCGCACCCTGACGCCCGAGCTCGGGCCGCGCTCGCGGCGGCTCACGAGCAGGTGAAGGGACGGCGAGACCGGTCGTCGGGGCGGGGCGGCTCCGCTATCGAGGCGGGGCCGCGACCACCCGGAGCGCCCGCCATGCGCCTCGTCCCCCGCCGTCCCGTCCCCTCGCTCTCGGTGCCGCTCGTGGGCGGCGGGCGCTGGACGCTCGCCGAGCGCCGTCCGTCGAGCTTCGCCATGGTCGTCTTCTACCGGGGCCTGCACTGCCCCGTGTGCAGCCGTTACCTCGCCGATCTCGACCGCCGGCTGGACGCGTTCGAGGCGCAGGGCGTCGACGCCGTCGCGGTCTCGACCGACCCGCTCGACCGCGCCGCGGAGGCCAGGCGGGCCTGGAAGCTGGAGCGGCTCGCGGTCGGCTACGGCCTGCCGATCGCCGAGGCACGCGCTTGGGGGCTCTACGTCTCCGCCGGGATCGGCAAGACGTCGACCGGCATCGAGGAGCCGGCCGAGTTCGCCGAGCCCGGGTTGTTCCTGATCCGCCCCGACGGCACCCTCTACTGGGGCTCGGTCCAGACCATGCCGTTCGCCCGGCCGTCCTTCGCCGAGGTGCTGGCCGCGCTCGAGATCGTCCGGGCGCGCAACTATCCGGCACGCGGCGAGCTCGGTTGAGCCGCGCCGGCCGCCCGCACCATCCGCAGGCCGAGCGCCGCGATGACGATCGTGACGAGCGGGCTCAGGATGTTGAAGAAGGCGTAGGGCAGCAGGTCCAGGGTCGGCACGCCGAGCGTCGCCGCCACGAAGGCACCGCAGCTGTTCCAGGGCACCACGGCCGAGGTGACCGTGCCGGTGTCGCCGATCGCCCGCGAGAGCACGACGGGTGCGAAGCCACGGTCGGCGAAGGCCTGCCTGAACATGCGACCGGGCAGGACGATCGCGATGTACTGGTCGGCCGCCACGATGTTGGTGCCGATCACCGTGCCCACGACCGAGGCCACGAGCGCGCCGGTCGACCTGGCCCGCGCCACGAGCGGGGTGATCAGCCGCTCCAGCACGCCGATCCGCTCGACCAGGCCACCGAAGGCGAGTGCCGCGATGATCAGCCAGATCGTGCCGAGCATGCTGTCCATGCCGCCCCGGCTCAGGAGCTGGTCGATCACCGGGTCGCCGCTCGACGACCGGTAGCCGTTGGCGAGCGCGAGCCAGACGCCCTTGAGGAGCGCCGGGGCGGTCGGCAGTTCCGGATCGCCGGCCAGGGCCACGACGCGCTCGGGCGCCACGACCACCGCGAGCACGCCGCCCGCCAGTGCGCCGAGGAAGATCGCCGTGAACGGCGGCACCTTCGCCACCGCCATGCCGAGCACGAGGGGGAGCGGCAGGAACAGCCAGGGTGTGATCGGGAACGCCCGGCCGATCCGCTCGATCTCCTCGCTTGCGTCGAAGTCGCCGCGCGCGCCGAGCATCGAGAACAACGCGAGCGCCACCAGAAGGGTCGGCAGCGAGGTCCAGAGCGTCTCGCGGATGTGGTCGTGGAGCCTGGCGCCGGTGGCGGCCGCCGCGAGGTTGACCGAGTCGGAGAGCGGCGAGCTCTTGTCGCCGAAATAGGCTCCCGAGACGATCGCACCCGCGGTCACGGCCGGGCTGAGTTCCATCTGTGCGGCGATCCCGACGAGCCCCACGCCGACCGTGCCGATGGTCGTCCACGAGCTGCCGATCGTGGCGGCCACGAGGCCGCACAGCACCGCTGCGGTCATGTAGAAGTAATCCGGGCTCAGCAACTCGAGCCCGTAGTAGACCATGGCGATCAGCGTGCCGCTCATCGCCCAGGTACCGATCAGCGAGCCGACCGCGAACAGGATGAAGATCGCCGAGATGCCGGTCGAGACGCTGGCGACGGCGGCCTCGCGCATCGCCTCCACGGGGATCCCGTGGCGCCAGCCGACCAGCACGGTCACGAGTGCCGCCAGCACGATCGCGATCTGACTCGGGCCCTTGGCCCCCTCGTCGCCGAACAGGACGAAGGACAACGCCACGAGCAGGATCAGCGCCACCACCGGCACGAGCGCCGCACCGAGCCCGAGCGGCGGACGCGCCTCCTCCCCATGCGCCATGGTCGCGCACTCCGTCGGGCCCGAACTTCGGCCGTCGAACCACTCATCGCTTGACCGCCCGGTGTGCGGCTGTCAACCAACGAAGAACGGGCAGAGCGGTGAAGAACCCGGCCTCGCTGATTTCATGAAGGGTGGCGTTTCCGGGCTGTTCGATCCGGTGACGCCGGTCGAAACGACAGGCATCCCCGAGATCAGGGTTCCATCGAGAGATTGTGGCCATGACAACCGAAACCTCGGCGAAGCTGCCACTTCCGAGCCTGACCGCAATGGTCATCGGCTCGATGGTCGGCGCCGGGATCTTCTCGCTCCCGGCCACCTTCGGCCGAGCCACCGGGCCGTTCGGCGCACTCGTCGCCTGGGCGATCGCCGGAACCGGCATGCTGATGCTCGCATTCGTCTTCCAGACGCTGGCGCAGCGCAAACCGGAGATCGACAACGGCGTGTTCGCCTACGCCAAGGTCGGCTTCGGTGACTTCCTCGGATTCTGTGCGGCCTTCGGCTTCTGGGCCGGCACCTGCCTCGGCAACGTCACCTACTTCGTGCTCATCAACTCGACGCTCGGTCTGTTCTTCCCGGTCTTCGGCGAAGGCAACACCCCGTTCGCCGTGCTCTTCGCGAGCGCGATCCTCTGGGTCGTGCACGCCCTCGTGCTGCGCGGCGTCAAGGAGGCCGCGTTCATCAACACCGTCGTCACGGTCGCCAAGATCGTGCCGATCGTGGTGTTCATCGGGGCTCTGATCTTCCTGTTCGACTTCGGCAAGTTCGTCGACAACTTCTGGGGTGGAGGCGCCTACAGCTTCGCCGAGGTATTCGAGCAGGTGCGCGGCACGATGCTCGTGACCGTCTTCGTGTTCATCGGCATCGAGGGTGCCGCGGTCTACTCCCGCTTCGCCCAGCGACGCGAGCATGTCGGCATCGCCACCGTCACCGGCTTCGCGAGCGTTCTCTGCCTGATGGTTCTCGTGACGTTGCTGCCCTACGGCCTCCTCGACCGGGCGCAGATCGGCGCCATGCAGCAGCCGTCGATGGCGGGCGTGCTGGAGGCGGCCGTCGGTCCTTGGGGTCGGACCTTCGTCTCGGTCGGTCTCCTGGTCTCGGTGCTCGGGGCCTATCTCGCCTGGACCCTGCTCGCGGCCGAGATGATGTACAGCGCGGCGCGCGGCGAGGTCATGCCGCGGCTCTTCACGCGGGTGAACGCCAACGAGGTGCCGTCGGCGGCGCTCTGGGTGACCAGCATCCTGGTGCAGCTCTTCCTCCTCGTGAGCGTCGTGGCGCGCGAGGCGTTCGACCTGTCGCTGGCGCTCACCAGCGCCAAGACGCTGATCCCCTACATCCTGGTCGCGGCCTTCGCGCTCAAGCTCACCTGGCAGGCCGAGCTCTACGATCCCGGTTCGTCCGAGCATCGCCGCGACGCCGTGGTGGCGGTGATCGCCACGATCTACACGAGCTTCATGCTCGTGGCGGGTGGCCTGAAGTACGTGCTGTTGTCGGCGATCATCTTCGCGCCGGGCAGCGTGCTCTTCATCGCGAGCCGGCTCGAGCGGGGCGAGAGGGTTTTCGAGCCGTTCGAGTGGATCATCTTCCTGGCAATCCTGGTGGGCGCCGTGGTGGGGATCTATGGCCTCCTGACAGGGGTCATCACCATCTGATGCGAGGGAGGCGAACATGAGTGTCCAGGCGGCACGGTTCGGCGTGCACTCCGAGGTCGGCCAGCTCCGCCGCGTGCTGGTCTGCGCGCCCGGCCGCGCGCACGAGCGGCTGACGCCCAGCAACTGCGATTCCCTGCTGTTCGACGACGTGCTCTGGGTGCAGCAGGCGAAGCGCGATCACTTCGACTTCATCAACAAGATGCGCGAGCGCGGCATCGAGGTCCTCGAGCTGCACAACGTCCTGGCCGAGACCCTGGCCGATCCGGCGGCCCGGGCCTGGCTCCTGGACCGCCAGATCACGGCCGACGAGGTCGGACTCGGCCTCGTCGAGGATACCCGCGCCTGGCTCGAGAGCCTGTCGCCGCGCGAGCTCGCCGAGACGATGCTCGGCGGGCTGTCCGCGGACGAGCTGCCCAAGGAGCTCGCCTCGCCCTATCTCGACATGGTCAAGAGCGCCACCGGCTACACGGAGTACCTGCTGCCGCCGCTGCCCAACACCCTCTACACGCGCGACACCACCTGCTGGATCTATGGCGGTGTCACCATGAACGCGCTGTTCTGGCCGGCACGTCAGGAGGAGACGCTCCTCTACAAGGCCATCTACCAGTTCCACCCGAGCTTCGCCGGGGCCGGGATAGAGGTCTGGTGGGGCGATCCCGAGGTCGACCACGGCTCGGCCACCCTCGAGGGCGGCGACGTGCTGGTCCCGGGCAAGGGCGTGGTGCTCGTCGGCATGAGCGAGCGCACCTCCCGCCAGGCGATCACCCAACTCGCCAAGGCCCTGTTCGACCGCGACGCCGCCGAACGGGTGATCGTCGCGGCGATGCCCAAGCTGCGCGCCGCCATGCATCTCGATACCGTGTTCACCTTCGGCGACCGCGACCTCGTCCTGATCCACCGGGAGATCGTCGACAGGATCACGCCGATCACGCTCCGCCCCGGCAAGGGCAAGGGCGGCCTCGACGTGCACATCGAGACACGGCCGCTCGTCGAGGTGGTCGCCGAGGCGATGGGCCTGAAGGCGCTGCGCGTGGTCGAGACGGCAGGCGACAGCTACGCCCGCGAGCGCCAGCAGTGGGACAGCGGCGCCAATCTCGTGGCCGCGGCCCCGGGCGTGGTGTTCACCTACGACCGCAACACGACCACCAACACGGCGCTGCGCAAGCAGGGGATCGAGGTGATCACGATCGTCGGCGCCGAACTCGGGCGCGGCCGTGGCGGCGGCCACTGCATGACCTGCCCGCTGCTGCGCGACCCGCTCGACGACTGAGCGCCCGCGGGTCTCCGCTCAGAGTGGCAGCAGCTCCGGGTGGAGCTGGTAGAGCCAGGCCTCGCTGATCGGCTTGCCGTCGAGCGCGAGGAACGCCCGGAGCTCGATCGGATCGCGGCCGTCGACCGCCAGATCGAAGGTCGCGAACCAGCGCGGCGTGTGCCAGACGGGCTCCGAGCGCCGCATGGAGACCTCGCCGCGCGAGGCCCACACCACGACCTCCGGCCGCACGCCCCAGGGGATCGTGCCGAGGACGGCGCCGTCCAGCTCGATCCAGAACTTGACGACGCCCTTGGGGCGCGGCTGGCCCGGGGTGCCGCCGCGGCTCACCCGGGTCGCCACGACCCGCGCAAGGTCGACGATCGGGAAGAACGGGTCGAACTCCAGCCAGTGCAGCCGGTAGTCGTAGGCGAGCGCGTCGCCGGCCGCGGCCGGCCGCTCGGCCAGCCAGTAGGCCACGACATTGTCGTGGATCTCGTCGTCGGTCGGGATCTCGACGAGCTGGACGACTCCGCGCCCCCACTCGCCCTTGGGCTCGACCCAGGCGGTCGGCCGCTGGTGATAGTTCACGCCGTCCAGGTAGTGGGTGTAGTCGCGGTCGCGCTGGGCGAGGCCGAAGCCCTTGGGGTTCTCGTCGAAGAAGCTCGAGGCGATGGTCCGCGGCGGGTTGTTCAACGGCCGCAGGAGTCGCTCGCCGGCCCCGTTCCAGAGCACGAGGCAGTCGCTGTCGTGCACCTCCGGGCGCCAGTCGAACCGGTCGCGGGCCAGGTGCTCGGCGAACCAGAACATGGTGGTGAGCGGGGCGATGCCGAGCCGTGCCACGTCGCGGCGCAGGAACAGCCGGCAGGTGACGTCCATGATCACCGCCCGGGTGCGGCTCATCACGAAGCGGTAGGCGCCGGCGAGGCTCGGCCCGTCGAGGAGCGCGTGCACGATCTGCGGGTCGCCCTCGCGGGCGCAGGGCTCGAACCAGAAGTGCGTGAAGTCCGGGAACTCCTCGGGCTGGCCGGTCGGATCGGCGACGTTCACGGCGATGCCGCGCGCCGACAGCCCGACCTGGCCGAGCTCGCCCACGGCCCGGAAGTAGGAGGCGCCCGAGAAGGTCACCCAGGGCTCGCGGCGCCACCAGCTGCCGACCCGGCGGCTCTCCTGCACCCAGAAGCCGGCGAAGGCCGAGGCGTCCGGCGGAAGCTGGGCCGCCACGTGGTCGTCGGGGATCGTGAAATAGGCGCGGTCGTAGAGGATCTCGCGCGCCTCGCCGCCCCCCACGGCGTGCAGCCGCACAGTCTTCGGGAAGAAGCGGCCCTTGTGCACGTAGGTGATCGGGAAGACACCGCCGGAGCGGCCCCAGAGCGCGAACTCGGGCCGCGTGCGCAGCTTGCCGTGCGCGTCGTAGTCGATCTGCTCGACGATCTCGGGGGCCGGGCGCGGCGGCGGGACGTACTCGCGGCGGGCGAGCGTGCGGGCGTGCTCGACGAGCCAGTCGAAGGAGAAGGGTCGAGGCTCGCCCAGGCGCAGCTCGCCCGCATCGGCGGCGGCGAGGCTGCGCGGCAGGGCGGCCAGCGCCGTCAGCCAGCCTGCGGACGCGATCAGTCGACGGCGGGTCGTGTGGGCCCGGGGCATGGGTCGATCTCCGGCACGGGGGTGGCGCGACCGAGGCGTCGGCACTGATCTCGTGCGCTCCGGGGGATGCCGTCAATCCCGGAGCGGTACTCGCCGGGGCGAGCGTCGCGACGCTGCTACGGCCGGCCACCCTGCCAGCGCACGACGCCGCGGTGATCGAGCCCGAACAGGTCCAGGGCCCGCCCGAGGATCTGGTCGACGACCGCCTCGAGCGTGCTCGTCCCGGTGTAGAAGGCGGGGACGGGCGGCATCACGACCGCCCCCATCTCGGTCACCGCCACCATGTTGCGGAGATGGCCCAGATGCAGCGGCGTCTCGCGCGCGAGCAGGACGAGACGCCGACGCTCCTTGAGGACCACGTCGGCCGCCCGCGTCAGGAGCGTGTCCGTGACGCCCGTGGCGATCGCCGCGAGCGTGCGCATCGAGCAGGGCGCCACGATCATGCCGTCGGTCCGGAACGAGCCCGAGGCGATCGAGGCCCCGACGTCGCTCGGCGGATGGGCCACGGAGGCGAGCGCCTTGACGCTCTCGACCGTGCGGTCGAGCTCGTGGCCGAGGGTGAGGATCGCCGCTCGGGTGAGCACGAGGTGCGTCTCCACCCCGAGCTCGCGCAACAGCTCCAGCAGCCGAACGCCCAGGACCACGCCGGAGGCGCCGCTGATCCCGACGACGAGGCGACGGACGGTCAAAGGCTGCCGGCCAGGAGCAGCCCGCCCACCGCCGTGACCAGCCCGGCGCCGGCGAGCTCGAGCACGCCCCCGAGGAGTGCCGTGCGGTGCGACCGCTCGAACCGATCGAGCACGAAGCCTCGCGCCCAGACGCTCGCGAGGCCGAGCCCGCCCATCGTGATCGCCATGCCGAGGGCGATCGCCGCGACCAGCGCCAGCCCGGCCGCGAGGATGTCGTTGGCGAGCGCCCAGAGGAGGATGAGGAGCGAGCCCGTGCAGGGTACGAGACCGACCGCGAGCGCCAAGAGGCCACCTTCCGCGGGCCGGGCATGCGCACCGCATCCGCAGCCGGGTGCGTGGTGGTGGCCGTCGCCGTGTTCGGACGCCCCGGCCGAGGCGTGCGCGTGGCCGGCCGGGAAGCCGAGCAGGCGGCGCCCGGCGCGGGCGAGCATGGCGAGGCCGATGGCGACGATCAGCGCGTAGCTCGCGATCCGCACCGCCGGGATCTCGGCCGGTGCACCGCCGAAGCTCCGCCGCAACAGGAGATCGGCGAGACCGACCACGACGACCGCGGAGATCACGTGCAGGACCGCGATCTGCGCCCCCATGGCGAGGCCGCGCACGATGCGCGCCTCCCGTGAGAGGAAGTAGCCCACGACCGCGAGCTTGCCGTGGCCGGGCCCGGCCGCGTGCACGGCACCGTAGAGGAAGGCCAGCAGCAGCCCGGCGAGCAGCGGGCCGCTGCCCTGGCCGTCACGGATCGCCTGGAGGTGACGTGCGATCTCGCGGTTGGCGGAGCGCTGGAAGTCCACGAGCAGGGCGCCGATGCCGCGCGATCCGGCCTCCGCGACGGTGGCGGCCGCCGGGCCGACGGCCTCCGGCCAGGGCGGGAGCACCAGGAACGCCCCGAGCACCCCGAGCAGCAGGAGGATCCGGCGCACGGCTCAAGAGGCTCCGGCCGGGCAGGCGAGCATCGCCGCGACCGGCGGCGTCGGCCCGGCATAGTGGGTCAGCGAGGTGTCCGGGGCGAAGGCCAGTCGGCAGCCGGCGGGAAGCTCCCCCTGCACCGAGGCCGGAGCCTCGGGGTCGAGGACCACGTCGACGTACCAGGAGGGGTCGGCGAGCGTGAGTGCGACGCCGCCGGCGCGCGGATCGGCGGCGCTCGAGAGGGCGCGCTCGAAGCGGTAGGTCACGAGGCCGCCCGCGATCTCGGCGCGGAAGCCCCGCGGCGGCCCGAGACCAGCCGGCCGACCGCCGACACGGAGATGGCCGAGCCAGTCGAGCTCGGCGAGGCCGGCGAACGCCTCGCGCTCCAGATCGGCGGTCTCGGCGGCATCGAAGCGCCCGTCGCGGTCGCGGTCGAACTCGGCCGCGAGCGAGGCGCTCAACAGCTCGTCGAACTGGAACGCCACCGCCACGGCCGTGACCCGACCGTCCTCCAGCTGGAAGCCGGCCCGGGCGACGATCCACACGTGCGGATGGGCAACCGCCGGGCCGTTGGCGAGCAGGGCCGTGGTGGCCGCGACGGCGAGCCCCCGCCTCATGCGGCGGCCGCCCGGAGCCGGCAGGCGGCGCAGACGCCCTCGAGCTCGATCACCTGGCGGGTCACGGTGAACCCGGCCCGGCGGGCCAGTGCCGTCAGGGCCGACTCGAGCGCCGCGTCGACCAGCTCGGCCGCACTCCCGCATTCGCTGCACAGGAGGAAGCAGGCGCGGTGCGGGCCATCGGCGCGCACACAGCCCACGAAGGCGTTGCGGCTGTCGATCCGATGGACGAGCCCCTCGCTCACGAGGAAGTCGAGCGCACGGTACACGGTCGGTGGCGCCACCCGGCCGCGCTCGGCCGCCAGCCGCTCCAGCAGATGGTAGGCTCCGACCGGCTGGTGCCGGTCGAGGACCAGCTCCAGGACCCTGCGGCGGAGCTCGGTCAGCCGCTTGCCGCGCCCGGCACAGAGCGCGGCCGCGCGATCGAGCGCCTCGCTGACGCAGCGGCCGTGGTCGTGGCCGGCATGCGGGAACGGATCGCCCGGCTCGCTCGTCACCCCGCGCCTCCGCCTCGGTGCGATGCTAGCGCCGGAGGTGCGGATCTGCCAGCCCCGGGCGGGCGCTCCCGCCGCGCCGGTGGGCCGTCCGCAGCTGGTGGGCGAGCGTGCTCGCCGCGAACACCAGGACGGCGACGAGCACGATCGCGGGTCCGCTCGGCAGGTCCAGGAGCACCGAGGCGAGCAGGCCCCCGGTGGCGGCGAGCGCGCCGAGGGCCGCGGCCCGCCAGGCCATGCCGTGCGGCGTCCTCGACCAGGGGCGCGCCGCCGCGGCCGGAACCACGAGGAGCGAGACCACCAGCACGAGCCCGACCAGCTTCATGCCGACGGCGATCGCGGCTGCGATCAGCAGGTCGAGCAGGAGGCGGAGCCTGCGCACCGGTACACCCTCGACCCGGGCCAGATCCGGCTCGATCGTGAGCGACACGAGGCCGCGCCAGTACTTGGCGAGCGTGAGGGCGACCAGGCCCAGGAGCGCCGCCAGGATCCAGAGATCGAGGCGCGAGACCGCCAGGATGTCGCCGAACAGGTAGGCGAGCAGGTCGATCCGCAGCCAATCGACGAGGCTCAGGATGACGAGCCCCGCGGCGAGGGCGCCATGGGAGAGCGTGCTCAGGATCGTGTCGGTGGGGAGCAGCTGCTGCTCCTCGAGGGCCCAGAGCGCGGTCGCCAGCAGCACGGCGAACAGGACGAGGCCGAGCGTCGGATCGAGCTCGAGGAGGTAGGCGAGCACCACGCCGAGCAGGGCCGAGTGGGCGAGTGCCTCGCCGAAGATCGCGAGCCGGCGCCAGACGACGAACGCGCCGAGCGGTCCCGCCAGGAGCGCGATCCCGACACCGGCGAGCAGCGCGCGCAGAAGGAAGCCTTCGATCACGGATCGCGGCCCGGCGGCGGGTCGTGACGACAGGCGTGGTGGTGCTGATAGAGCGCCACGACGCGCGCCAACCGGTCGCCGAAGAGGTGCAGGAAGGCCGCGTCCCGGGCCACCGCCTCGGGCGTGCCGCTGCAGCAGACGTGCCGATCGAGGCAGACCACCCGGTCGGTCGCCGCCATGACCAGGTGCAGGTCGTGGCTGACGAGCAGGACGGCGCAGCCGCGGCGGCGGCGCACCGTGGCGATCAGCTCGTAGAGCTCGAGCTGGCCGGCGACGTCGACCCCGCTCAACGGCTCGTCGAGAGCGAGGAGCTCCGGGCGGCGCAGGAGGGCCCGGGCCAAGAGGACGCGCCGCAGCTCACCCCCCGACAGGGCGCGCATCGGCCGCCGCTCGACACCGGCGAGGCCGACCTCCTCGAGCACGGCGCCGAGCTCGGCCGGACCGCGTGGCCCGCCGAGCCCGAGGAAGCCGCGCACGTCGATCGGCATGGCGCGGTCGATCGCGAGCTGCTGGGGCGAGTAGCCCACGCGCAGGCCGGGGCGAACAGTGACCCGGCCACGGGTCGGCGCGAGGAGCGAGAGGGCGACCTTGACCAGGGTCGTCTTGCCGGCGCCGTTGGGGCCGATCACCGTGACGATCTCGCCGGCGTGCACGGCCAGATCGACCCGATCGAGGATCAGCCGCTCGTCGAGCTCGACCGAGACCCCCTCGAGGGCGACCAGCACCGTCGGTCGGTCGACCATGGGGCCGGGCCGGGCCGGCGGCCGCGGCTCCGTGGCTTGCGCCCGCATCGGGATATCCTATAACGTTGCTCCGAGTGGAGGGATCCTGCCATGCCACCGATCGTTCGTCATCTGCCGGCCGTGCTCCTGCCGTTGCTCGCGATCGGACCATTGCCCGCGGTCGCGGCCGGGCCGCCCGAGGTCGTGGCGTCGATCCTTCCCCTGCACGCCATCGCGGCGGCGGTGATGGAGGATGTCGGCAAGCCGCACCTGCTGGTTCCCCCAGGTGCCTCGCCGCACACTTTCCAGCTCAAGCCGTCCGAGGCGCGGCGCCTGGAGCGGGCCGACCTCGTGGTCTGGGTCGGCGACTCGCTCGAGACGTTCCTGGAGAAGCCGCTGCGCGCCCTCGCCAAGCGCGCGACGATCGTCGAGGTCGGCGAGCTCCCGGGCGTCGAGACCCTGCCCCCGCGCGAAGGCGGGGTGTGGGGCGAGCACGACCACGATCATGGCCACGGCCACGGCAAGGGGGCGGCCAAGGGCGCAGACCACGGCGAGGAGATCGACGGGCATCTCTGGCTCGACCCGCTGAACGGCAGGGCGATCGCGCTCGCCCTCGGCGACATCCTGGCCCGCCGCGACCCGGGGCGGGCCGAGCGGTACCGGGCCAATGCAGCCCGCGAGGCGGCGCGGATCGAGGCGCTGCACGGCGAGCTGCAGGCACGGCTCGCACCCGTGGCCGGCCGGCCCTTCGTGGTGTTCCACGACGCCTACCAGTACCTGGAGCGCCGCTACGGCCTGACCGCGGCCGGCTCGATCACGGTCTCGCCCGATCGCCAGCCGAGCGCCAAGCGGCTCGCGGCGCTGCGCCGGACGATCCGCGAGCGCGGTGCGGTGTGCGTCTTCGCCGAGCCGCAGTTCAAGGCGCCGGTGGTGGCCAGCGTGGTCGAGGGTACCGGGGCGCGGACGGCGACGCTCGATCCCGTGGGCGCCCCGCCGCTCGCACCCGGCCCGGGCGCCTACCGCGCCCTCCTGCAGGGCCTCGCCTCCGATCTCGCGGGCTGCCTCGCCCACACGGGCTGATCCACTCATGGCGGGTCGCGGCCGGCCCGCCGCTGCAGCTGCGCCTCGCGCCAGGCCACGTAGAGGACCGCACCGAAGATGATCGTGCCGCCCGCGAGCGCCACGAGATCGGGCCGCTCGGCGAACAGGATCCAGCCCAGGAGCCCGGCCCACACCAGCTTGGTGAAGTCGGCCGGCAGCACCTGGGTGGCCTCGGCCTCGCGGAAGGCCTGGGCCACCGCGACCTGGCCGAGGCTGCCGATGGCGCCGATGAGGAAGAGGAGGCCGAGCGCGCGGCCGCTCGGCCACACCCAGAACGGCAGGGCGAAGGCGAGGGTGATCGGCATCAGGAAGAGGGCCGCGTAGACCGTGATGCGCACGCTCGGCTCGCTCCTGGCCAGCACTTTGATGTCGATCAGCGCGCCGGCCCAGGCGAGCGAGCTCAGGGTGACCAGGATCTCGCCGAGCTGCGGCGTCTGCAGGCCGGGGCGGAGGATCAGGAGCGCGCCGGCGAAGCCGACGAGCACGGCTGCGATCCGCCGCGGCCCGACCCGCTCGCCGAGCACGAGCGCCGCCAGCACCGTGGCGAACAGGGGAGCGAGGAAGCTCAGGGCCGCCACGGTGGCGAGCGGGGTGAGCGTGACGCCGTAGAACCAGAGCAGCATGGCGATCGCGTTCAGGACACCGCGGATCGCGTGCAGGTGCGGCACGCGGGTGGCGAGCGAGGCGAGGCCGGCGCGCGCCACCACCGGGACCAGCACGAGCAGGCCGAACAGGTTGCGGAAGAACGCCACCTCGAAGGGATGGACCTCCGAGCCGACGAGGCGGATCAGGGCGTTCATCGCCGCCGAGCCGAGGGCTGCCACCATCATCAGCGCGACGCCGCGGGCGACCGCCCCGACGCGCGCCGGCGGGGCGCGGTCCATGGCCGATCGGCTCGGGTCCATCGTGCCGGCCTAGAGCACCGCCTCGATCAGCCGCGGGCCGGGCTCGGCCAGGGCCGTGGCGAGGGCCGTGGCGAGGGCCTCGGCGGTCTCGACGCGCGAGCCCGGGACGCCCAGCCCGGCTGCGACCGCGACCCAGTCGATCGCCGGCGGCTCCAGGGCGGTCAGCGCCCGCGTGGCGGCCCCGCCCGGCGCCTCGCCGGTCCGCTCCAGCTCGAGCCCGAGGATCCGATAGGCCCGGTTGGCGCAGACGATGGTCACGATGTCGAGTCGCTCGCGCGCCTGGGTCCAGAAGGCCTGGAGCGCATAGGCGCCCGACCCGTCGGCCTCGAGGTTGACCACCTTGCGGTCGGGAGCCGCGAGCGCCGCGCCGATGGCGAGCGCCGGCCCCTCGCCGATCGCCCCGCCAGTCAGCGCCAGCTGGGTGTGCGGCCGGGCGCGGTGGGCGATCGCCGAGAACGGGTAGGCGTTGGTGACCGCGGTCGGGACCAGGATGGCGCCGGCGGGCAGGAGCCGGGCGAGCACGGCTGCGATCCTGCCGCCGTCGAGCGCGCCGACCGGCGCCTCGGGAGGGTCGTGCAGGGCGCCCGGATCGTCGGCCCGCGCGCCGAGCGCGTCGGCGAGCTCCTCGAGCGCGGCCGGGACGTCGGCCTCGGGACCCGCGGCCCAGACCACGCCCGGCCGCCCGTCCAGGTAGCGCGAGGGCTTGCCCGGCCAGCCGAAGAACGAGACCGGGCGGCGCGCGCCGACCCCGATCACGTGGGCGAAGCCGTCGAGGAGTGCCTGCGCCTGCTCCGGGAAGTAGGGCAGCCGGCGGACCACCGGCAGCCCGGCGCCGGTCTCCAGACGGGCGAAGCCGGTCTCGCACAGGAGCGTCGCCCCGGTCGCCCGGGCGATCCGGCCGGCGAGCCGCAGCCCGCGACCGTACAAGGCGGCACCGCCCAGGAGCAGGGCCCCGGCTGCGGCGCCGCGCAGGAGTTCGGCGGCCGCGGCGATCGCACCGGGCTCGGGAGCCTCGGGTGCGGCCGGCACCTCCTCGGGCGGCGGCGCTTCGGGCACCTCGGCGAGCAGCAGGTCGTGCGGCAGGACGAGGGTGGCGATCCCGCCGTTGCCGGACCGTGCCGCGGCGATCGCCCGGGCGGTGAGCTCGCCCGCCTCGCCCGGCCGCACCAGCCGCCGACACCAGCGCGAGACGGTGCGCGCCGCCCCCTCGATGTCCATGGTCAACGGCGCATCCGCGTCGCGGTGCCAGGTGGCGTGCTCGCCCACGAGGTTGACGACGGGCGAGCGGGCGCGCCGGGCGTTGTGCAGGTTGGCGAGGCCATTGGCGAGGCCGGGCCCGAGATGGAGCAGGGTCAGCGCCGGCTTGCCGGCGATCCGCGCATAGCCGTCGGCCGCACCGGTGCAGACCGTCTCGTGCAGGCCGAGCACGGCGCGGATCTCCGGCAGCCGGTCGAGGGCGAGCACGAGCGGCATCTCGGTCGTGCCCGGGTTGGCGAGGCAGAGCTCGACCCCGGCCGCGCGGGCCGCCCGCAACACCAGATCCGCACCGTTCATCGCCACCCTCCCCGAAATCGCCGTCGCGTCGCCGACGCTTAGCACGCGCGGTCGGCCCGGCCAGCGTCGGGCCGGGCATGGCCGTCCGCTTGGCGGGCATGGTGCCCGGGCCTCCGAAGACAAGCGTGGCCGGGAGTGACCCGGCCACGAGCGATGCTGGGATTCTCAGGGAGGCGGAACGGTTTCTAGGCGGCCTCGCGGGACGGAGCTGTGATGTTCGTCACCGACCCCGACACCGTGCAGCCGGTCGAGGAAGCGGAGCCAGCCGGCCCCCGGCCCGCGCAGCGCCGGCCGCGCCGCGTAGTCCGCCCGGCCGGCGCGCAGGAGCCCGGCCTGGCTCGGGAACCAGATGTTGATGCCACCGGCGATCGGGCCACGGCTCGGCCAGAGCGCCGCGGAGTGGAGGATGCAGCGGCCGGCGGCCTCCGCCGCCGTGGCGAGCAGGCGGCCGAGCTCGGCATCGCCCAGGTGACGGTCGAGCCGGCCCACGAGGTCGAGCAGGTCGACGAGCTGGCCGGCGCGGGCGCTGCGGGCCATCAGCCGGGCCTCGAGAACGGCGCCGCGGGCATCGGGCAGGAGGGCCACGAGGCGGTCGCCGACCCGGCCGAGGGCCGCCATCGCCGCGGGTGCCGGCGCGGTGCGCGCCGCCACGAGCCTGGCATGCCCCTGGTCGCGGGCCGCGGCATCGTCGAGGAACGCCTCGACCAGCGGCGGGGCCGCCTCCTCGGCCGTTCCGGCGGCGGCCAGGATCGCCGCGGCGCGGTGGTAGGGGAGGCCCGAGGCGGGCACCACCTCGCCCGAAGCCAGGACGAGGCGGGTGAAGGGAGCGAGGTCGGCCAGGAGCTCGAGCTTGGCCATGAGGCAGGCGTCGAAGAGGACGAGATCGAGCGGCGGGTGGCCGACGAGCCCGTCCGCCAGGGCGCCGACCAGCTCGGGGACGGTCAGGGCATCGCCGGCGCCGTCGTCGATGGCGATCCGCGATCCCTCGCCGTGCCCCCAGAAGAGGAGCGCCCGCCGGCGCGCCGGGAAGACCCGGAGCGCCCAGCGCAGGAGCTCCCGCAGGAGCGTCGGAGCACCCGTGTTGCGCGGCCCGCGCCGGGTCAGGGCCAAGCGCGGACCTTCGTCCGACCGGCCGCCGGTGAGCGCGAAGCGGCCACAGACGGCGCCGTCGCGCGAATCGAGCTCGCCCGCCACGTGCAGCCGGTCGAGCATCGGCGCGGCCAGGAGCTCGTCGAGATCGGCACGCACCTCGGGGGCGAGGTCGTTGTCGGCGGCGATCAGGCCGATCAGCGACCAGGGGCGCTCGGGCCGCGGCGTGGCCGGCAGCTCCGTCGCCGCCGCGGGCTCGGGACTCGCGTGCGCGGAAGCGCGGACCGCCCGCTCCAGCCGGCGGAAGGGAGCCGTGCGGCTGAGCTCGAAGCGCGGCGCCGAGGCGCGCGGCGGCTCGTCGAGGGTCGCCTTCAGCCGGCGCACGAGGCGGGCGGCATCGGCGGCCTTGGCGTCGACGGCGCAGCGCCGCGCCCAGCGGACGACCGTGTCGGCGCGCGCCGG
>JBBIIE010000017.1:0-36981 GCA_037446605.1 Geminicoccaceae bacterium
AGGTCGACCCAGGCCCGCTCGTCGAGCCAACGGCGGCGGACGACGAAGGCCTCGCGGAAGTATCCCAGATGCGCGATCGGCCCACCGAAGGAGGTGGGTCCGAGCCCGAGGAAGATCCGGAACACCGCGCCCGGCGACGCTTCCGGCGCCTGCCCCTCCGACGATCGCGCCGCCGCCGCGTCGTTCATCGGGCCCGCCCTGCCGTCCGGATGTGCTCGGTGGCCGCCTCCAGGGGGTGATCGGACCGCAGTCGAGCCGCGCACCCGCCGTCCGCGCGGCTGCGAACCGGCTCCTTCCTGGTCGGACCGTCCAAGATGTACTACCTCCGGCACGACGGGCGGATCGACCGGCTCCGGGTGCGCTGCGCCCGACTCGACCTCGCCGCCGCCCGGGCCGAACCCGACCCCTTGTGCTCCTGGACCGCATGACCGAGCTCTCCCGGATCCGCAACTTCGCCATCGTGGCGCACATCGACCACGGCAAGTCGACCCTCGCCGACCGGCTCATCGAGCGCTGCGGCGGGCTCGATGCGCGCGAGATGACGAGCCAGGTGCTCGATTCGATGGACATCGAGCGGGAGCGCGGGATCACGATCAAGGCGCAGACCGTGCGGCTGCGCTACACGGCGAAGGACGGGCGGGAGTACGTCTTCAATCTCATCGACACGCCCGGCCATGTCGACTTCGCCTACGAGGTCAGCCGGTCGCTGCGGGCCTGCGAGGGTGCGCTCCTGCTCGTCGACGCCACGCAGGGGGTCGAGGCCCAGACGCTCGCCAACGCCTACCAGGCGATCGACGCCGATCTCGAGATCGTGCCGGTCCTCAACAAGATCGACCTGCCGGCCGCGGACCCCGACCGGGTCAAGCAGCAGATCGAGGACATCATCGGCCTCGACGCCGGCGACGCCCTCATGATCTCGGCCAAGACCGGGGAGGGGGTCGAGGCCGTACTGGAGGCGATCGTGCAGCGGCTGCCGCCGCCGGCAGGCGACGCCGGAGCGCCACTGCAGGCCCTCGTCGTCGATTCCTGGTACGACCCCTATCTGGGCGTCGTGACGCTGGTGCGGGTCAAGAACGGCGAATTGAAGCGCGGGCTCAAGGTCCGCTTCATGGGTACCGGTGCGGTGCACGCCATCGACCGTATCGGCGTGTTCACGCCCAAGCCTTTGCAGGTCGAAGCTCTGGGGCCGGGTGAGGTCGGCTACATCACGGCCGCGATCAAGGAGATCGCGGACGCGCGGGTGGGCGACACGATCACCGACGACCGCAAGCCGGCGGCGGCACCCCTGCCCGGCTTCCGGCCGAGCCAGCCCGTGGTCTTCTGCGGCATGTACCCGACCGATGCCGCGGAGTACGACACGCTCCGCGACAGCCTGGCCAAGTTGCGGTTGAACGATTCGAGCTTCGTCTTCGAGCCGGAGAGCAGCGGGGCGCTCGGGCTCGGCTTCCGCTGCGGGTTCCTCGGCCTTCTGCATCTGGAGATCGTGCAGGAGCGGCTCGAGCGCGAGTTCGGCCTGGATCTCGTGATCACCGCGCCCTCGGTCGTCTACCGCGTGCACACGACCGACGGGCAGGTCATGGAGCTGCACAATCCGTCGGACTATCCCGATCCGACCCGGATCGACCACGTCCAGGAGCCCTGGATCAAGGCCACGATCCTCGTACCCGACGAGTATCTCGGCAAGGTCCTCGAGCTCTGTCAGGAGAAGCGTGGCATCCAGCAGGAGCTGACCTACGTCGGCAATCGGGCGATGGTGGTCTATCGGCTGCCGCTGAACGAGGTGGTCTTCGACTTCTACGACAAGCTCAAGTCCTGCACGCGCGGCTACGCGAGCTTCGACTATCAGCTCGACGGCTACGGCGAGAGCGATCTGGTCAAGGTGGACATCCTGATCAACGGCGAGCGGGTCGATTCGCTCTCGATGATCGTGCACCGCAGCATGGCCGAGGGGCGGGGCCGGTCGGTGTGCGAGAAGCTCAAGGACCTGATCCCCCGCCAGATGTTCCAGGTGGCGATCCAGGCGGCTATCGGCGGCCGTATCATCGCCCGCGAGACGGTCAAGGCGTTCCGCAAGGACGTGCTCGCGAAGTGCTACGGTGGCGACGTCACCCGGAAGCGCAAGCTCCTGGAGAAGCAGAAGGAGGGGAAGAAGCGCATGCGCCAGGTGGGGCAGGTGGAGATCCCCCAGGAGGCGTTCCTGGCCGCACTCAAGATGGGCTGAGCGGCGAGTGCCCGCGCCCCTCGTCTCGGTGCTGATCCCGGTCTTCCGGGGGCGGGCCACGCTCGCCCGGTGCATCGCCTCGCTGCGCGCCCAGACGCTCGCCGAGTGGGAAGCGGTGATCGCGGTCGACGACCTCGATCCGGGCTATCCGGCGCTGCTCGAGGCGGCCGGGCTCCACGATCCGCGGATCCGCATCGTGAGTACGGGCGGGGTGCGCACCGGGGTCGCGCATGCCCGCAACGTGGCACTCGACGCCGCCCGTGGTCGGCTCGTGGCGCCGCTCGATGCCGACGACGTCTTCGCACCCGACCGGCTCGCCACGCTCGCCCCCCTGGCGCTCGCGCGTGGTGCCGCGAGCGACGATGTGCGGATCGTCGAGGAGGCGGACGGGACGCTCCTGCGCACCTGGCTCCCGCCGGGCGAGGGGCCGGTCGAGCTCGACGCCGACCTCCTCCTGGACGACCCCGTGCCGGTGCTGCCGCTGGTCGACCGCACGCTCGGTGTGCGCTGGCTCGAGGTGCCGATCTGCGACGACGTCGTGTTCAACCTGCTCCTGCTCGACCGGCTGGGCTCCTACCCGATCGTGCGCCGGGCGATGCGGGTCTACCGCCAGCGGCCCGATTCGGAGTGCAACGCGCCGGATGCCGTGTTCCGCGCCGAGGCCGGCTATCGCCGCGTGCTGGCGATGCTGGAGGCGGGCGAGCTGCGGCTCGGTGCCGAGCTCGCCCAGAAGGTGCGGGCGAGCTTCCGGCGGCGCATCACCCTCAATGCCGCCTTCGGCCGGGCCCGCGCCAAGGGGTGGGTCGGCTCCTACCAGGCCTTCGTGGCGCGGCTCAACCGATGCGGCCGAGGATCGGGAAGGTCTCGAGCAGCCAGAACGACAGCTCGTTGAGCTGGCCCGTGAGGAACAGCACGCCGGTGCCGACCAGGAGCGCGCCGGTGGCCCGCTCGAAGGTCGGGATCCAGCGGCGCAGCCGGGCGAGGCCGGCCACGGCCCGGTCGAGGAGCAGGGCCGAGAGGAGGAAGGGCAGGCCCAGTCCGGCCGCGTAGGTGGCGAGCAGCAGCGCGCCGCGCGCGACCGTGTCCTCGGTGCCGGCCACGAACAGCACGCCGGCCAGCACCGGGCCGACGCAGGGGGTCCAGCCGAAGGCGAAGGCGAGGCCGATCAGGTAGGAGCCGAGGAGCCCGACCGGCTTCTCGGGGCGGAAGCGGATGTCGCGGTTCAACGCCGCGATCTTGAAGACGCCCAGGAAGTGCAGGCCCAGGAGGATGATCACGACACCCGCGACCTGCGCCGCGACGAGGCTCCACTCGGCCACGAGCCGGCCGAGCACCGAGGCGGTGGCCCCGAGCGCCACGAACACCGTGCCGAAGCCGGCGACGAAGGCGAGGGCCGCGGCGACCGTGCGCCGGCGCAGGACGGCGAGCTCTGCGGCCGCCGGGCCGCCCTGCAGCTGCTCCATCGAGAGCCCGCCCAGGAAGCAGAGATAGGGCGGGACCAGCGGCAGCACGCAGGGGCTCAGGAACGAGAGGACGCCTGCGCCGAACGCGGCGAGGAAGCCGACCTCGAGCACCGACGCCGCCGCCTCAGCCGCCCTTGACGAGGACCCGCCCGGCGGTCGGCAGGTCGATCACCTTGCGCGCTTCGATGTAACGGGCGACGAGCTCCCAGACGGGCGGTCCCTCGACGCCTTCGTTGACCGATGCCCAGCCGGCCACGACGTACTTGCGGCTCGGCTCGATCGGCTGGCCGGTCTTCAAGAACGTCATGTCGGAGATCCGCCGGCCGATCGGCTGGTCGACGTCGATCGTGAAGGCTAGGCCGCCGACCCGCACCATGTCGCCCCCGCCTTGGTAATAGGGGTCGGGGTTGAAGATGTTGTCGGCGACGTCCTCCAGTACCTCCTTGAGCTGGGCACCCGTCATCTCCACCCGGTAGACCTGCGGGTAGGTCATCGCCGTCTGGGACCAGACGTCCTCCATGCGGATCGGCTGGTCGGGGAGCAGGGTCGGCCCCCAGCGGAAGCCGGGCGACAGCGCGATCTCGGCATCGCGCCGCTCGATCAAGGCGGCGCAGATCAGATCGTCCCAGCTGCCCTGGAAGTTGCCGCGCCGGTAGAGGAGGGTGTTGGTGTGGCCGATCACACGGTCGAGCTCGGCCGCATGCGGCGCGCGCAGCTCCTCGATCAGCTTGGCCATGGCGGGGTCCGGGCGGATCGCCTCGGCGAACACCGGGATCAGCCGGAAGGCGGCCTCGACGATCTCGCCACCGCGCACGTCGAGGTCGAGGCGGGCCAGGAACTTGCCGTTCGAGCCGGAGGCCACGAGCAGGGTCTTGCCGACCTTGACGAGCCGCGGCAGCGCGTCGTGGGTGTGGGCGGTCAGGATCACGTCGATGCCCGGGACTCGGCTCGCGAGCTTGCGGTCGACGTCGAAGCCGTTGTGGCTCAGGAGGACGACGAGCCCGGCGCCCTCGGCACGCGCCTTCCCGACGTGCTCGGCAACCCCCTCCTCGCGGATACCGAACGACCAGTTCGGGATCATCCAGCGGGGGTTGGAGACCGGCGTGTAGGGGAAGGCCTGGCCGATCACCGCGATCTTCACGCCGCCGCGCTCGAACCAGGCGGTCGAGTCGAAGACCGGCTCCTCCCACTCGGTATCGAGCACGTTGCCGCCGAGGAAGGGGAAGCCGAGCTCGTCGACGATCTCCTTCACCCGTTCGGCGCCGTACGTGAACTCCCAGTGCCCGGTCATCGCCTCGACGCCCAGGGCCTTCAAGGCGGCCACCATGTCGCCGCCCTTGCGCTGCAGCGCCAACCAGGAGCCCTGCATGGCGTCGCCGCCGTCGAGCAGGAGCGTGCGACCCTCGCGCTCGGCGCGGATCGCCGACAGGAGCGTGGCGATGCGGTCGAGCCCACCCACCCGGCCGAAGCGGCGGGCGAACTCGACGAAGTCGCGGTCGGTGAGGGCGTGCGCCTCGGCCGTTCCGGGGGCGATGCCGAAATGGTCGAGGAAGGCGTCGCCGGTCAGATGCGGCGGCACGCCTCGCATTTCGCCCACGCCGATGTTGGTCGAAGGTTCACGGAACCAGATCGGCACGAGCTGGGCGTGCAGGTCGGTGACGTGCAGGATGGTGACGTTGCCGACCGGTCGGAAGCCGAGCAGTTCGGCCTCCGTGATGCGGTCCTGCGCGGCGAGGCGGCCGGCCCGGCCGGGCCCGAGGATCGCGCCGGCGGCCGACGCCAGCGCGAGGAAATCACGGCGGCTGACCAAGGCGGTCCTCCTGGATCGCGAATGCTGCGGGCCCCACCCGCGGAAGCGGCCCGCACGGAAGGGAGAGGGACCGGCGCCGGCTCAGGCGGTGACCTCGATCCTGCTCTCGGCCTTGTGCACGCTGCCGTCGTCGTCGTGCCAGGCGAAGGTGAAGGTGCCGCTCTCCTCGACCTTGACGAAGAAGGAGATGAACGGGTTCGCCGAGATCGCCGGGTGCAGGACCATCTCGCAGACCGGCTTGCCGTTCAGCTCGCAGGTGAAGCGGTTGATGATGCGGCGCGGGATCGGCTTGCCCTCGGCGTCCTTTCGCTGGCCAGATTCCATGACGTGGGTGACGAGTGTCTTGATCTCGACGAGCTCGCCCTTCTTCGCGGTCTTCGGGACCTTGATGCGCGGCTTGACCTCGGCCATGGGTGTTCTCCTCCTGCTCCGCTCAGCCGCCGCAGCCGCCGATCGTGACCTTGACCTCGGTCTTGGTCATCCAGACCGAGCCGTCCGACATCTCCGCCACCGCCCAGACGTTCTGGGTCTGAGCCAGCCGCATGCGGGTCGAGAACTCGGCGCGGCCGTTGGCGGGGGTGAACTTGAAGCTGCACACCCCGGCTTCCGGATTGCCGTCGGCCAGGACGTGGATCGCCTTGCAGTAGCTGTCGGCGGTCATCGGGCTGTCGACCGCGGCGGTGAGCGGCACGGTCTGCCCGTTCTCCGCGATCTGCGGCATGTCGAGCCGCACCTTGCCCTCCTGCGGGGTCCTGTCGCCGATCAGCTCCACGAGGAGCTTCTGCGCCCGGGCGACATCCGCGCGGGCGGCACCTCCGGCGAGCAGCAGCCCACCGGCCGCGAGCGCCCCCGCACCCAGCTGCCCGATCACCTCGCGGCGCGTGGCCGCCCTCCTGCTCGTCATCCCATCTCTCCCGTGTCGACGGCCGCGGGCCGTCCTCAGTGCCGGATGTTCGGCGCCTCGATCGGCGTACCGTTGCTGATGTAGGTGAGGTAGAGCTCGAGGTCGCCATACTCCCTGGCGTCGGGCGGCAGGTCGTTGGCTCGGATCTGCACGCCGCACCACTGGAAGCGCTTGCGGATGTCCCAGGTCTCCTGCCGGCTCGTGCGCCAGAGCGGGAAATGCGCCGTCTGCCCGGGCAGCTTGCCGAGGAACTGGCCGCGCAGCCAAGTCTCGCCGAGCCGCTCGTGACAGTCGGTGCAGGCCATGTGCTGCTGCCCGATCTTGAGCTGCGTCAACGCCTCGCCGCGGGCGAGCGCGGCCTTGGCCCCCTCGCTCGTCACCTCGATCTGTACAGGCATCCCCGCGGAAAGGTTGGTCAAGAACACGTGAACGGCGGTGTTCTCCGGGCTCTGCATGAGCCACTCGGCACCGGTCGTGGCCTTGCCGTGGCGGGCGATGAACTCGCCGACACCGAGCACCTTGTCGAGCCGCGGCTCGAAATAGGGCATGCGTGCCGCCCAGCCCTTGAATGCCGCGTCGGGATCGGCGTGGCAGGAGGCGCAGGACCTGCCGTTCGGCCCGGGCCTCTCGAACAGCACGCGGCCGGTGTCGATCATCTCGGCCGAGGGATTGACGAAGGGATCGGTCCAGTCGCGGTCCTCGACCGGCAGGGGCCGCTTCGCCGGGTCGTCGAGCGGGTTGGCGAAGGCCGTGGGGGTCTTCAGACTCTGCAGGAAGGCCACCATGTCGCGGACTTCCTGCTCGGTGTAGTAGCCGTGCGCGCCCCAGGGCGGCATGGTGGTCTCGGGATTGAAGACGCGTGCGTCCCAGATGCGGTTGAACAGCTCGAGGTCGCTCCGCCCCCAGGTGCCGATTTCCGAGAGGTCGGGCCCCGAGTTGCCGGGCATCTCCAGCGTGCCCGGACCCATCACGTGACAGGACAGGCAGCCACCGCCGCGGGCGCGCGAGAAGGCGAGCTGCCTGCCCTTGGCCGGATCGCCCTTGCCCGGGTCGGCCACCTCCTTGAGCTCGTCCGGCCGCGGTGGCGCCGGCGCGCGGTCCGGGTGGGCGAGATCGTTGAACTTGGACCAGTCGGCCTGGTTCCAATCCTTGTAGCGCTTCCAGGGGGAGGAGGCGGCCGAGCCCTCGAGGGCGAGCGGTGCCTGGCCCGCAGCCAGGGCCGACGGTCCGCCGACCGGCCAGAGGCCGACCGCGAGCGAGAGCGCGCATCCCGTCCGCAGCCCGATCGTCCGCATGCCCGTCCCCTCTCCCTGAGTTTCGGCGCGAGTTCCTGTCAACGCCGCCCCGCGTCCGGTCCGTCGACCGCTTGCCATGTGTATAAGCCCTGCTTAATATACCTGGCAAGGGCCCCCGGGTTGCGACCATCGGTCACCGGAGGCACACTGAGGTTCGGGAGGGTCTCCGACCATGCGACGCGCGGGCGCTGGGATGGTGGTGGGGCTGCTGCTGGCGGCCGCCGTGCAGACGGCGGAGGCGGCGGAGCTCGTGATGTTCGAGGATCGCGGCTGCTCGTGGTGCGCCCGCTTCGACCTCGAGATCGGCCCGATCTACGCCAGGACCGACGAGGCGCGCCGCGCGCCCCTGCGGCGCGTCGACCTCGACTCGGGCATGCCGGCCGAGCTCGCGCACCTGGCGCCGGTGCGCTTCACCCCGACCTTCGTGCTCCTCGAGGACGGCCGCGAGGTCGGTCGGATCCAGGGCTATCCCGGCGAGATGCACTTCTGGGGTCTGTTGGGCATGCTGCTCGAGCGGCTCCCCGAGCGGGCGGCCGTCTCGGCCACGGCGGGCTGAGGCGGTGGCGCCGTCGCGCCGCGCCTGCTTGGCGCTGCTCGCCGGCCTGCTCGGCGGGCGGTGGGCTCACGCGAACGTGATCGACGGCGGCGGCCTCCCGGCGCAGCCCTGGTTCCTGCAGTCGTTCCTCGACCTGCGCGAGGACCTCGAAACGGCGGCGGCGGCCGGAAAGCGGCTGGCCGTGCTCGTCGAGCAGAAGGGCTGCCCGTTCTGCCGGCAGCTGCACGAGGTGAACTTCGCCGATCCGGCGATCGCGGACTGGATCCGAGCGCGGTTCGAGATCCTGCAGCTCGACCTGCACGGCGCCCGCGAGGTCACCGACCTCGACGGGACGGTCGTCGAGGAACGCGCCTTCGCGCGCGCCGCCACCGGCACGGCGACGCCGGCCGTGCTGTTCCTGCCGGCCTCGCTCGCCGAGGTGGCGGGGCGCCCGGCGCGGCAGGCGGCGGTGGCGCGGATGCCCGGCTACCTGCCGCCGCGGGAGTTCCTGGCCCTGTTCCGCTGGGTCGCCGAGGAGGGCTACCGGCGGGAGAGCGTCGATGCGCTGCTGCGTCGGCCGTCTTGAGGACGCGACCTTTCGCCGCGCTCCGAGGGTGTTGGCACGTCGAGAATATTAGGGTTCACGCAAGCACCGCGGGCGGAGATCTCGCGCTCCGGCTCCGCGCCATCCCGAGGGAGGCCGAACCATGCGCACCCAGCTCCTCACCCTGGCCGCGATCGGGCTCGCCGTCGCGGGCCCGGCGGTCGCGGCACCGTCGGTCGAGACGATCGCCCGGGACTGCGTGGTCTGCCACGGACCCAAGGAGGCCGGCCAGGTGGAGATCCCGACGCTCGCCAACTACCCGGCCAAGAAGATGGTCGAGATGCTGAGCGGCTTCAAAGCCGACCAGAAGCCGGCCACGATCATGAACCGGATCACCAAGGCCTTCAGCGACGAGCAGATCGCAGCGCTCGCCGATCTCTTGGGCAAGAAGTGAGGGGAGAGCGGGAATGACCACACGGCGCACGCTCCTGGGCGGCGGTCTCGCGCTCGGCGCTGGGCTCGCCCTTCCGGCCACGCTCGCCATGCCGCGGCTCGCGCGCGGCGCCTCGCCCAGGGTGGTGGTGGTGGGCGGCGGCTTCGGCGGCGGTACGGCCGCGAAGTACGTCAAGCAGCTCCTGCCGGCGGCCGAGGTGACGCTGGTCGAGCGGGATCGGCAGTTCGTGACCTGCCCGTTCTCGAACCTGGTGATCGGCGGCCTCGTGAAGATGGAGCAGATCACCCACGGCTACGACGGGATCGCCAAGCGGGGCGTGAAGGTCGTCCACGACGAGGCGGTGGGTGTCGATGCCGGCGCCCGCAAGGTGACGCTCAAGGGCGGCACGGTGCTGGAGTACGAGCGGCTGGTGCTCTCGCCCGGCATCGACCTGAACCACGAGGGCCTGCCCGGCTACAGCGAGGCGGCGGCCGAGATCATGCCGCACGCCTGGAAGGCGGGGCCGCAGACGCTCCTCCTGCGCAAGCAGCTCGAGGCGATGAACGATGGCGGCACGGTGATCATCGTGGCCCCCGCCAACCCGTTCCGCTGCCCGCCCGGACCCTACGAGCGGGCCGGCATGATCGCCTGGTACCTCAAGAAGAACAAGCCCAAGTCGAAGATCCTGATCTTCGATCCGAAGGAGACCTTCTCCAAGCAGGCGCTCTTCTTCGAGAGCTACGAGGCGCTCTATCCGGGCATGATCCAGTGGATCGGCGGCAAGCAGGGCGGCAAGGTCGAGAAGGTCGACCCGAAGGCGATGACGATCGAGGCCGGCTTCGGCGAGGAGAAGGGCGACGTGATCAACGTCATCCCGCCGCAGCGCGCCGGCCGGATCGCCCAGGTGGCGGGCGTGACCGACGAGAAGGGCTGGTGCCCGATCAAGCCCGAGAGCATGGAATCGACCAAGGTGCCGGGCATCCACGTGGTGGGCGACGCCTGCATCGCCGGCGCCATGCCGAAGTCGGGGACGGCCGCAAACAGCCAAGCACGGAACGCGGCCGCGGCGATCGTGGCGGCGCTCGAGGGCAAGCCGGCGCCCGAGCCCTCTTTCGCCAACACCTGCTATTCCGTGGTGGCCGAGGGCTACGGTTTTTCGGTGACCGGCGTCTACGGGGCGACGGCCGAGGGCATCAAGGAGATCGCGGGCGGCGTCAGCAAGCTCAAGGCGCCGGCCAAGGATCGGGATCTCGAGGCGGCCTACGCGTTCGATTGGTATCGCGGGGTCATGCACGACGCGCTCGGCTGAGCACCGGACGCTCCTGCAGCGGGAGGAGGGACATGGCAGAGGATAGCAGGGGACGGCGCGCGGGCGCCGGCCTCGACCGGCGGAGCCTGCTCGGTGGCGCGGCGGCGGCCGGCGGCAGCATCCTGGCGGCTGCCGCTGCGCGCGCCGAGGAGCCCGCGATCCCGGCGGAGCTCCCCGACTGGAGCCGCTATCTCGGCCCCGGCGTCGACGACGAGCCCTATGGCAAGCCGTCGAAGCACGAGGCGCACGTGGTGCGCCGCAACGTCGCGTGGCTCACCCCGTCGACCGAGTCGTCGATCAACTTCACGCCCCTGCCGTGGCTGAACGGCATCATCACGCCGAACGGCGTGTTCTTCGAGCGCCACCATGGTGGCCGGGCGGAGATCGATCCGAGCGCGCATCGGCTCCTGATCCACGGGCTGGTCGAGAAGCCGCTGGTCCTCACGATCGAGGACCTCAAGCGATTGCCTTGCGAGGACCGGATCTGGTTCCTGGAGTGCGCCGCCAACGGCGGCATGGAGTGGCGCGGCGCCCAGCTCAACGGCTGCCAGTTCGTGCGCGGCATGGTGGGCTGCGCGCAGTGGACCGGCGTCCGGCTGAAGACCCTCTTGGACCGAGTCGGCCTGAAGCCGAACGCCAAGTGGGTGCTCGCCGAGGGGGCCGACGCTTCGGCGCTCACCCGCAGCTTCCCGATCGAGAAGGCGCTCGACGACGCCTTCGTGGCCTACGCGCAGAACGGCGAGGCGCTGCGCCCCGGCCAGGGCTACCCGGTGCGGCTGGTCCTCCCGGGCTGGGAGGCCAACATGAGCGTCAAGTGGCTGCGCCGGATCGAGGTCGGCGACGCGCCCTGGTACACGCGCTGGGAAACCTCGAAGTACACGGACCTCCTGCCGAGCGGAAAGGCCTACAAGTTCACCTGGGTCCAGGAAGCCAATTCGGTGATCACCTGGCCCGCGCCGGAGCACAAGGTCGACGGGCCGGGCGAGTACGTGATCCGCGGCCTCGCCTGGTCGGGCCGCGGGCGGATCGTGCGGGTCGATCTCACCTTCGACGGCGGCAAGAACTGGGTCACGGCACCGCTGGAGGAGCCGATCCTGCCCAAGGCTCTGACCCGCTTCTACTATCCCTGGCGCTGGGACGGCTCGTCGACGATCATCGCCTCGCGGGCGATCGACGAGACCGGCTACGTGCAGCCGACCATCGCGCAGTTGCGCAAGGCACGCGGGGTCAACTCGATCTACCACAACAACGCGATCATCACTTGGCTCGTGAACAGCAGCGGCGAGGTCGAGAATGTCCAGGTCGCGTGAGCTCCTGTTGGTCGGGGCCCTCGGTCTGGCCCTGCCGCTGGCCCCGGTCCTGGCAGGCGACAGGCCGATCGGTCGGGTGCCGAGTCCCGAGGAGATCGCCCGCTGGGACATCGACGTCCGCCCGGACGGGGTGGGCCTGCCGCCCGGCAGGGGCACCGCGGCCGAGGGCGAGGAGGTCTACGCCGCCCGCTGTGCCCACTGCCACGGCGAGTTCGGCGAGGCGGTCGGCCGCTGGCCGGTGCTGATCGGCGGGCAGGGCACGCTGGCGACCCACGATCCGGTCAAGACGCCCGCGAGCTATTGGCCCTACGCGACGACGCTCTTCGACTACACCAAGCGGGCGATGCCCTTCGGTGACGCCCAGTCGCTCAGCGACGACGAGGTCTACGCCATCACGGCCTTCCTGTTGGCGCAGGACGGGATCATCGGCGAGGACTTCGTGCTCGACGCGACGAGCTTGCCGAGGATCGTGATGCCGAACGCCGACGGCTTCATCGACGATCCGCGACCGGACGTCCCGGCGGGCGAGCCCTGCATGAAGGACTGCGTGGCCGAGGTCGTGATCACCGGCCATGCGCGCAACATCGACGTCACGCCGGAGGACACGGCGCGGCCAGCGGCCGATTGAGCCGGCTCAGCCGAGGCCGCGCCGCTCCGGTCGGCCGAGCAGCCGGAGCGCGAGGCCGAGAGCGCCGAGCACCAGCCAGGCGGGCAGGGCCAGCGCGCCGAGCGCCAGGTCGCGGCCGAGCTCGCCGCCGGTGCGTTCGACGGCGGCCTGGAAGCCGACCAAGCTGTTGGCGGCGAGGGCGTACCAGATCGTGCCGACCGAGATGCGGCTCTCGCCGCCGCTGGCCACGAGCATGAGAACCTCGGCGACCGCGGCGGCGGCGCCGAGGACGAGGAGCACGAGGCCGAGCCCCCGTGCGAGCTGCCGCATGCCGCCCCCCGCTGCACGACCGACCGCGACCATGGCCGAGGCCGGGGTCCGGGGCAAGCCGTGCGGCGCGTGGTTGCGGGCGTCGTCCGCGCCGATTATCTCTCGCCGCGCCGGAGGGATGGCCGAGCGGTCTAAGGCGCACGCCTGGAGAGCGTGTTGGGGGCAACTCCTCGCGGGTTCGAATCCCGCTCCCTCCGCCAGTTCGTTCTCGAGAAATGCCGCCGCGGGCGAAATCGAAAAGCGCGAGCGCGCGGCCACCCGCGCCGCGCGAGGCGACGGAGGCGGCCGGGGCGGCGGCGCGACGATCCTCTTTCAGAGCAAGAGCCGGACTCCCACGACGAAGGCCAGATCCTCGGCATCCTCGCCCTCCTCGCGGGCGAGATCGGCCGTGCCGCCGAACTTGCGCTCCCAATGGATGCCGACATAGGGGGCGAAGTTTCGCACGAACTCGTAGCGGAGACGAAGCCCGAGCTCGAGATCGTTGAGCCCGCTGCCGAGGCCCCGCTCGCGCACGCTCTGCGCGGCGAGGTCGACCTCCATCGACGGCTGGAGGATCATCCGTTGGGTGATCAAGAGCTCGTAGTCGGCCGAGAAGCGGGCCGAGACCTCGCCCTCGTGGCTCACGAACGCCGACGCGTCGACCTCGAACCAATAAGGCGCGAGCCCGTGCAACGAGAAGACGGCGAACCCCCGGTCCGGGCTCGGCGCGACGTCGTAGCGGATGCCCACGCGGCCGTCGAAGTAGTCCGAGATCCGTCGGCCGAAGAGCAACCGGAACTCCCCCTGTTCCAGCCGCTCCCCGTTCGGCTTCTCACCTTCCGTCTCGAGCCAGGCCTTGTGGTCGTCGGTACCGACCCAGGCGTGGGCGTCCCAGGCGAGGACGTTCGCCCCGTTCTTCAGCCGGTATTCGAGCTGCTCCACCTGCATGGCGGCGAAGAGGTGCCCGGTCTCGGCGGCCCGGGCGGGGCCGCCGAGGACCAGGGCCGGAAGGACGGCCACAGCTGCCCCGAGATACCGTCGCGCCTCGTTCCATCGTGTCGTCGGTGCCATCGCCGGGCCTCACGCGAGCTTCGGCTCGACGACGAACCGCGTCATCATCCCGGCTTCCATGTGGTAGAGAAGGTGGCAGTGGAACGGCCACTCGCCGGGCTCGTTGGCGGTGAGGACGGCCGAGACGGTCCTGCCGGGCGGCACGACCACGACGTGCTTGCGCGGCTTGCGGTCGCCTTGACCGTTCTCGAGCTCGACGAACATGCCGTGCAGGTGCATCGGGTGGGCCATCATCGTCGTGTTGACGAATTTGAGCCGCACCCGGTCCCCGTAGCGCACGCGGATCGGCTCCTCCTTGCCGAAGGGGCGACCGTTCACGCTCCACATGTAGCGTTCCATGATGCCGGTGAGCCGAACCTCGATCTCGTGGGTGGGCTCCCGGTCGTCCGGATTGCGGGTCGCCGCGCGGAGGTCGGCATAGTCGAGGGCCTTCGTGCCGGGCGGGGTGGCCGCGTCGGCCCAGCCGAACGGACGGCGTGGTCCGCCATCGGCTGCCGGCGCGCCGTGACCCATCGCAGCGTGGTCCATCCCGGCTCCTCCGTGCATGCCGTGCCCCGCTCCGCGATCGGCGCTCCCGTGACCGGTCTCGCCGTGGTCCATGCCCATGTCGGCCATGCTCAAGATCGTGCGCGGACGCCGTTCGGGGATCGGTCCCTCCATGCCCTCGCGCGGGGCGAGGGTCGCCCGAGCGTAACCCGACCGGTCGATCGGCTCGGCGAAGATCGTGAAGGCCCCGTCCTCGCGCGGCAGCACGACGACGTCGTAGGTTTCGCCGGGCCCGAAGCGGAACTCGTCGACCCGAACCGGCTGGACGTTCTGCCCGTCGGCCGACACCACCGTCATCGCCAGTCCCGGGATGCGGACGTCGAAGAAGCTCATCGCGGAAGCGTTGATGAAGCGGAGCCGCACGCGCTGACCCGGCTCGAAGAGGGCCGTCCAGTTGTCCTTCGGGCCCCGGCCGTTGACCAGGAAGGTGTAGCCCGTGACGTCGGCGAGGTCGGTCGGATCCATCCGCATCTCGGCCCAGTGCAGCCGGTCGGTGAGCGCGTTCCAGAACCCCTCACGGCCTGCGTCACGGAAGAAGTCGATCAGTGTGCGTTTCTGGTAATTGTAATATCCGGCATCGATCTTGAGGTTGGCGAGCACCCGTCGCGGATCTTCCCGCGTATGGTCGGACAGGACGACGACGTAGTCGCGATCCGCCTTCACCGGCTCGCGACCGGTCGGCTCGATCACGATCGCGCCGTACATGCCCTGTTGCTCCTGCATCGCCGAATGGCTGTGGTACCAATAGGTTCCCGACTGCCGGAGCTTGAAGCGGTAGGTCCAGGTCTCACCCGGTCGGATGGCGACGAAGCCGTTGAACCCCGGGGCGCCGTCCATGACACCTTCGAGCAGGAGACCGTGCCAGTGGATCGAAGTCGGCACGTCCAAGCGGTTGGTGGCGTGGATCACGACCTCCTCGCCCTCGCGCCAGCGCAGCGTCGGGGCGGGCACCGACCCGCCCATCATGATCGCCTTGCTGCCGACCCCGTCGACGGTGATGCGGCCGGCGGTGATCTCGAGCCCGTATTCCCCGGCCGCCGTGGCGAAGCTGCGGCGACCCGGGTGGATCGAGAACGTGCCCGCGATCGCCGCGGCCCCCGCGAGCTGGAGGGCGCGCCGCCGGCAGCACGTGAAACCCTGCCCGGTCATTCTCGTGCTCCTCCCCCTCACTTCGTGAACTCGATCGTGCCGACCATCCCGGCCTCGTAATGGCCCGGCACGTTGCAGGCGAATTCGAGCTTTGCCGACTTCGTGAATTTCCATACGAGCTCGGCCGTCTTACCTGGCTCGACCAGCACACTGTTGGGATGGTCGTGCTTCATCTCCTCCATCTTCATGCCCCCCGTTCTCGCATGATCGATCTTGGAAACGTCTCGCACGAAGCTTGTCGGGGTCAGCACGCCATGGTCCATCATCATCGCCATTTCGACCTGGTGCTCCGCGTGCATCGCCGCCGTCCCGATGTTGAACTCGTGCAGCAGTTCACCCTTGTTGACGACGACGAAGCGGACGATCTCGCCCGCCTTCACGGTCACCGTCTCGGGGTCGAATTCGTTGTCGCGCATGGTGATGGCCACGGTGCGCGTGGCTTGCCTCGCCTTGGCGGGCTCGCCGAACGGCAGCTGGTGCCCGGGCGCGGCGAGGGCGCCGGCGGCGAAGATCGAGGTCGCGAGGCCGGCCAGAAAGAAGGCACGAACGGCGTTCGAGCGTGCACTCGACATGTTCCATCTCCAGTCGAGACGTTCAGGAGCGAGGTGAGGGGGATCGCGCGGAGATCAGGCGCGCGGCGGGCGGAATGGTCCATCCGGCAAGGTCGAGGAAGGGGACGGCTCGAACGGCAGGGCGAAGCGGATCGACGAACGGCAGGGCAGGCCGACATCCGGGTCGGCGGCGGCGATCGCGGGCGAGCACGTCGCCATGCATCCGGATCCGAAGGTCCCGTGTCCCACGGACTCGCCGCTGCCCTGCCGGGCGGCGCGGCCCGTGCGGGCGTCCGCCGACACCTGGGCCCCGTGCTCCTCGCCGGCGTAAAGGCCGAGCGCCTCGGTTCGGTGTTCCCGGAGGCAGTGGGACGGCCCGCCGTGCGCGACGCCGAGACCGGCCACCAGAAGAGCGAGCGCCACGACGGCGCTGGCCAGAAGCTGCGACACGTCACACCAGTTCGAGACGATCGTCGTCACGACGGTGCACGAACGTCCCCCGCGTCTCGCGGCGGACATCGCCACGAGAGCTACCGAACGTCTGCGTACACCATCGAGGTGCAGCGGTGTCGGCTGGGACATCTCGGCGAGAAGATATCGCGTGCGGTGGCGCGCGACAATGGGAGGTCTTCGGGTGCCGACGCCGTCGCACTCGCTCGGGCCCGGTCCCTCGTCCGAAGGACCGGGGCGCGACTTCCTGGCCCGTGCGGTCGGCCGGCGGCGCTGCCTTCGCGGCTGGGCGACGAGGAACCCACGACCCGGGCCGCAACCACCGATCCGGACCACCGGCTACCGCGCCTCCCCGGCTCGGCGCGGGTCGGGCGAAAACGCGCCCGACACGGGCTCCGTCTCCGCCACGCTCTCGACACCTGAAGGGGGTCGGAGCGAGGCGGTCACAAGCCCGACACGAGGTGGCCGCCGTCGACCACGATCGTGGTCCCCGTCACGTAGGCCGAGGCGTCGGAGGCCAGGAGGAGGAGCGGACCGTCGAGGTCCTCGAGCCGGCTGAAGCGGCGCTGCGGGATCCGCGCCCGGAGCGCCTGCCCCGCCTCGCTCGACAGGAAGTCGCGGTTGAGATCGGTTTCGACGTAACCCGGGGCGAGGGCGTTGACCCGGATCCCGTGGCGCGCCCATTCGAGCGCCAAGGCTTCCGTCAGCCGCACGAGCCCGGCCTTGGAGGCGGCGTAGGCCGCGACCCGGCCCGCGACGCGCAGGCCCAGGATCGAGGCGACGTTGACGATGCTGCCGCCCACCCCGGCCTCGATCATCGCCCGTGCCGCCGCGCGCGCGACGTAGAAGGCTCCTTCGAGGTTGGTCGCGACGACCTCGCGGAAGGTCTCGGGCGCGAGCTCGAGGGCGCGATCGGTGTGCGCGATCCCGGCATTGTTGACGAGGATCACGGGCGGGCCGAGCGCGTCACGGACGCGGGCGACGGCCGCCTCCACGCTCGCCGGATCGGTCACGTCGAGCGGTACCGCCACGGCCGTGGCCCCTTCATCCGCGAGCGCGCGCGCCTCGACCTCGACCCGCTCGAGCCTGCGGGCGGCGAGCGCCACCGCGGCATCGGCGCGGGCGAGCGTCCTCGCCATGTGCAGGCCCAGGCCCGAGGAGGCGCCGGTCACGAGCGCCACCTTGCCCGAGAGATCGGCGCGCAGGCTCATCGGCCGCGCCGCCGCTGCTCGGCCTCGTCCCAGACCGTGAGCGGCTGATAGTCGGGAACGAAGCCCAGACCTTTGCGGGCATCGGACGAGACCGCGGTGCGCGAGGTCACGATGTCGACGACCGCGGGTGCCCTCTCGAGGGCGCGGGCGAGTGCCGGGCGCAGCTCCTCGAGCCGCTCGACCCGCTCGCCGTGGGCGCCGAACGCCCGGGCCATGGCGGCGTAGTCCGAATGCGCGAGCGTCGTGCCCACGACCCGACCGCCATAGTTCGTCTCCTGGTCGAACCGTTCGATGTTCCAAGCGGCGTTGTTGGAGACGAGGAAGACCGCCCGGGCACCGTGGCGGACCGCGGTGTCGATTTCCATCGCGTTGAGGCCGAAAGCTCCGTCGCCGTTGACCGAGATCACCTGCCGGCCCGGGAAGGCCAAGGCCGCGGCGATCGCGAAGGGCACGCCCACGCCGAGGCAGCCGAAGGCGCCGGCGTCCATGTAGGTCCGCGAGTCGAGGCCGACCCGGGCGAAGGAGAGGAGATCGCCGCCGTCCGCCACCGCGACGTGGTCGGGGGCGAGGAGCTCGCGCAGGGCGGCGAAGATCGCCATCGGGTGGATCCTGCCGTCGCTCCCGAGCCCGGCCGAGGCGGCGGCGCGTGCGGCCGCGGCGGCGCGTTCCTCGTGGCGGCGGCGCAGGCCGCGGGCCCAGTCGCGGTCGGTCGCGGGCTCGCGATTGCCCGCCCGCTCGACGATCGCCGCGAGCGCGAGGGCGGGATCGGCCGGGATCTCGGGATCGCCGCGGCGATTGTCGATCAGCTCCGCGGCCGTGTGGGCGATCCGCACGAAGCGGCGGGCGGCCGGGAACACGGCGGGCGAGCCGTAGCCCAATTGGTAGTCGAGCTTGCGGCCGATCACGAGGACGAGGTCGGCCTCGCTCATGACCTGGCCGCGCATCGCGCCCACGAAGCCGGGATGATCGAGGGGGACGAGGCCGCGGCTTTCTTGGGTGTCGAGATAGACCGCACCCGTGGCGTCGAGCAGGCGGACGAGCTCGGCCGAGGCGTTGCGGGCACCGCGACCGGTGATCACGAGCGGCCGGCGCGCCCCCCAGAGGGCCTCGACCGCCGCGTCGACCGCCGCGGGGTCGGGAACCAGGCGGCGGGGCCGACTCGGCCGCAGCCACTCCTCGAGCACGAGGGCCTCCGGAACGGCGGCGCGCAGGACGTCGGTCGGGATCTCGACATAGACGGGGCCGGGCTCGCCCGCATCGCCCGTTGCCAGCGCCACCGCCTCGTCGAACTCGCGGATCACCTGCTCGGGCACGCGCAGCGTGCGGGCGCGGCGGGTCACGGGGCGGAGGATGTCGACGTGGGGGATGTCCTGGAGCGGGCCCATGTTGGCCTGCGGCCGGGGTGGGCAGCCGCCGATCACGAGCACCGGCACCCGGGCGAGATGGGCATTCGCGATCGCCGTCACGGTGTTGGTCACACCGGGCCCCGCCGTCACCATGGCGACGCCGAGCCGGCCCGTGAGCTCGGCGTGAGCGTGGGCCATGTGCACCGCCGCTCCCTCGTGGCGGACGTCGACGATGCGGATGCCGCGCCGGTGGACATGGTCCCAGATCGGCTGGATGTGGCCGCCCTGCAGGCCGAAGATCCGATCGACGCCGCGGGCCTCGAGGAAGTGCGCGATCCAGGCGGAACAGGCGAGCGGATCGGTGTTGAGATCGACGACGGTGGTCGTGGGCTCGCTCACGGGGCGCGCTCTCCTCGATCGGTCGTGTTGGTGCCGGCGCGGTCGAGCCGGTCGCGCAGGATGCGGTGTTGGATCTTGCCGGTGGCGGTGCGGGGCATGTCGGCTTCGGCCACGACGCTCACCGAGCGGGGCCGCTTGTAGCCCGCGAGCTGCGGCCGCGCCCATTCGAGGAACTCGCGCTCGTCGAGCGTGGCCCCGGGCTCGAGGACGAGCACGGCGTGGACCCGCTCGCCCCAGAGCGGATCGGGCAGGCCCACGACCGCCACGTCGCGGACCGCGGGATGGCGGGCGAGCACGGCTTCGACCTCGGCCGGGTAGATGTTCTCGCCCCCCGAGATGATCATGTTGCTCTTGCGGTCGACGAGCACGATGTAGCCGTCCGGACCGCGACGGGCCATGTCGCCGACCGAGCACCAGGTGCCGTGGAAGGCTTCGGCCGTCTTCTCGGGGGCGCGCCAATAGCGGTCGAAAGTGTAGGGCGTGCAGGAGAAGAGCTCGCCCACCTCACCGTCCGGCACCTCGCGGCGGGCTTCGTCGAGGAGCTTGATAGGCGCCGTCCCGACACATTCCCGGCCGACCGTGCCGAGCTTGGCGAGCTGCTCCTCGGGGTGGAGCATCGTGACCCAGCCGGCCTCGCTCGAGCCGTAGAGTTCGAAGAGCCCGGCATTGGCGAAGAGCTCCATGGTCGCGAGCTTGGTCTCGGCGCGCGCCGGGGCGGACGAGATCATGAGCTTCTTCACGCCGCGGAGGTCGAGACCCGCCCGGGCCGAGGCCGGAACGTCGAGCAGCATGACGTACTGGGTGGGGACGAGCGAGGTGAAGGTCGCCCCACCCTCGGCGAGCGTGCGCAGACAATGTTCGGGATCGAAGCTCTTGCGCGAATAGACGTAGGTCGCCCCGCCACAATAGGCGAAGGAGGTGAAGAAGTTGAGCGAGTTGGCGTGGCACATCGGCATGACGAGGAGGGCCGTGTCCCGCCGGTGCAGCGCGAGCTCGATCTCGGTCACGAGCGAGAGGAGAACGGCCGCCCGGTGGCTCTTGAGCACGCCCTTGGGCCGACCCGTGGTCCCCGAGGTGTACATGAGCGTCCAGGGGTCCTCGATCCCGACCACGACCTCGGGTTCGCGATCGGCGCCGCTCGCCACGAGATCCTCGTAGGCGCGGAAGCCGGCCGGAACGCGGCCCTTGCCGAAGAGGATCCACCGGCTCTCGGGGATCGAAAGCTCGGGCAGGATCGGCTCGACGGCACCCATGAGCTCGTCTTGGACGACGAGGGCCGCGGCTTCGGCGTGGTCCAGGATGTAGCGGATCTCCTCGGCCACGAGCCGGAAGTTGATCGGCACGATGACGAGCCCCGCTTTCGCGGTCGCGGCGTAGAGCTCGGCCCATTCGAGGCAGTTGTAGGCGAGGACGGCGACCCGATCGCCCTTGGCGAGCCCGAGCCCGAGCAGCGCGTTGGCGAGGCGGCGGGCCCGGGCGTTCCAGCTCGCGAAGGTCAGCTCGCGCTCGAGGTCGCGCGCACCGAGCCGCGCGCCGTGCAGGCGCGCGTGCACCTCGAGCATCTGCCCGACGGTCAAGAGCTCCCGCATCGCTCGCCTCCCCGATGCCGCGCGGCCCGCGCAGGCGTGAACCGCGCCGGTCAGCCTTGCGACGCGGCGTCGCGGCCGTCAAGGAAGGGCCGGGTCCGACAGGGGAGGGGGAGATGCATCGGCGCAGGCTCGGCCAGGGGCTCGAGGTCGGGGCGGTGGGGCTCGGCTGCATGGGCCTTTCCGGCACCTACGGGGCGGCCGAGGACGCGGCCTCGGTGGCGCTGATCCGTGCCGCGGTCGAGCGGGGCTGCACGCTGATCGACACGGCCGACATCTACGGCTTCGGCCACAACGAGAAGGTGGTGGGCGAGGCGATCCGCCCGATCCGCGAGCGGGTCGTGCTCGCGACCAAGTTCGGCAACATCCGCGACGCCCAGGGTCGGCCGGCGGTCGACGGCCGCCCGGAGCACGTCCGACGGGCCTGCGACGCCTCGCTCGCGCGGCTCGGGGTCGAGGTGATCGACCTCTATTATCTCCACCGCGTCGACCCCTCGGTGCCGATCGAGGAGACGGTGGGCGCGATGGCCGAGCTCGTGCGGGCCGGCAAGGTCCGTCATCTGGGCCTTTCGGAAGCGGCGCCGGCGACGATCCGGCGGGCGCACGCCGTCCACCCGATCACCGCCGTGCAATCCGAGTGGTCCTTGTGGACCCGCGACATGGAGGCCGAGGTCCTGCCCACCTGCCGGGCGCTCGGCATCGGCTTCGTGCCCTACAGCCCCCTCGGGCGGGGTTTCCTGTCGGCGACGATCGAGCGGGTCGAGCCGGGTGACCGGCGCGCCGAGCATCCCCGGTTCGCGCCGGAGAACCTGGCCCGCAACCGGGCCCTGCTCGGACCGCTCGAGGCTGTGGCGGGGCGGCACGGTGCCACGGCCGCGCAGGTGGCACTCGCTTGGCTTTTGGCGCAGGGGCCCGACATCGTGCCGATCCCGGGCACCCGCAAGCTCGCGCGGCTCGAGGAGAACCTGGCCGCCACGACCGTCCCGCTCTCGGCCGACGAGGTGGCAGCCCTCGCCGCGGCCTTCCCGCCGGGGGTGGCAGCCGGCGCGCGCTATCCCGAAGCCCAGCTCGTGCGCGTGGGGCTCTAAGCCCGAGCGGCCATGCTCGAGCTCCTCCTGCCGGCCGAGGTCGGGCCAGCGGTCGCGGCCCTCCTCGCGGGCTCGAGCTTCCTCACCTCGATGCTCACGGGCGCGCTCGGCCTCGGCGGCGGGGTGATGATGCTGGCGCTGCTCGCCACCGTCCTGCCGCCGGTGATCGTGCTACCGGTGCACGGGGTCGTGCAGATCGGCTCCAACTTCGGCCGCGCCGTCCTCCTGCGGGCCGAGATCGCCCGTAGCCTCCTCCTGCCCTTCGCGACCGGCTCGCTCGTGGGCGTGGCGGCGGGTGCTCTCTTCGTCCGCGAGCTGCCGCGCGGCGTGCTCGTCCTGCTGCTGGGTGTGTTCGTGCTCTGGTCCTGCTGGAGCCCGCGGCTGCGCCCGCACGACCTGCCGGCCCGCGCCTTCGGCCTCGTCGGGGCGGCGACCAGCTTCGTCACCATGTTCCTCGGCGCCACCGGGCCCTTCGTGGCGGCCTTCCTCGGCCCCGAGCGGCTCGGCCGCAACGGCGTGGTCGCGACGCATGCCGCCTGCATGACCCTCCAGCACGCGCTCAAGGTCGGGGCGTTCACCGCACTCGGCTTCGCCTTCCTGCCCTGGCTGCCGCTCCTGCTTGCGATGATCGGGCTCGGCTTCCTCGGCACGATGGTCGGCACGCGGCTGCTCGACCGCCTGCCGGAGCGGAGTTTCGCGCGCACCTTCCGGCTGGTGCTGAGCGGGCTCGCACTGAAGCTCCTCTGGGACGGCGCGCGGGCGCTCCTGGCCGCCTGAGGGAGCATCCCGGGGCGGGGCTGCGCCGCGGAGCGATCCGGGCTAGAGTGCGGCCATGGACGAGCCCGCCCGCAACCTTCCACCCGAGCCCGTGACCGTCGAGGCGTTCCTCGCCTGGCACGACGGCACCGACACCCGCTACGAGCTTTCGGACGGGCGGATCGTCGCGTTGGCCGCACCCTCGCCGGACCACAGCACGATCGCCGGGAACGTGGCGGGCCAGCTCTTTTCGAGGCTCCAACCTCCCTGCCGAGTCGCCGTGCAATGGGGTGTGCCCAAAGGCGAGCGGACCTATTGGCAGGCGGACGTTGCGGTCGTGTGCCGACCCTGGCGGCCAGGCGAACCGCCGCCAGCTCCCACGGCGCTGGTCGAGATCGTCTCGCCCGACGGTGCCGATCACGATCACGGCAAGGCGGCGGCCTACCGCGAGATCGAGGACGTCCAGCTCATACTGCTCGTCCACACGGACCGGCGGCGGATCGAGCGCTGGGTCCGAGACGGCGAGCGTTGGATCGTCACCAACCACATCGGCCGCGGACGGGTCGAGCTTCCACCGCTCGGGCTCGCGCTCGAGCTCGACGAGGTCTACGCCGGCACGAGCCTCGAGGCGGGCTGATCCGACCTCAGGCGGCGCGGCGCTCGGGCGCAGGTGCCTGGGCGGTGGCCGGTCTTGGCAACGAAACGACCTCTCCGCTCCGTCCGGCCGCCCGCCGCTCGTCGCGGCGCAGCGACCAGAGCTGCTGCACCGCGAAGGCGAGGGGCAGGCCGAAACCCAGGAGACCCTTGAAGAGGATGAAGGCCAGACCGCTCTCCAGCATCGCCGCCGCTCCCGGTATGCTCGACAGCGGGTACGGAGGAGCCGGCCCGGCCGATCAGCCGGGCGTGATGCGGGTGATCTTGCTGCCCTGGATGCCGAGGCCGGCCATCAGACCCTTCTGGTCGAAGAAGAACGCGTAGATGTCGTCCTTGGCAGTGGTGGTCGAGAAGCTCGCGGCCTTGCCGGCATCCAGGATCGTGATGGTCGGGCCGACGCCGATCTCCCAGCCCTCGCTCCGGTCGAGATAGGCCAGGGCCTTCTCGTTCATGAAGAAGAGCGCGTAGCCGAAGGTCTCGACGCCGATCTGCAGGCCGTAGGACGCCGCCACCGTGTTGTAATAGCCCGAGGTGTGTCCGCCCTTGAGCAGCGCCCCCTCGCCGTACTGGCCACCGACGATGAGCCCACCCTTGACTATGTCCGGGAACACCAGGATCGCGGTCGCGTGGCCGGCGAGCGCCTTGGCTGCCTCGTTCTTCGCGAGGAGGTTGTCGAGCGCCAGTTTCACCTTGGCGTCGATCTCCCGGGCCGTGGCGGCGGCGGCAGGCCGGCTCCCGGCCAGCACCGCGGCGAGGCCGCCGCCGGCCAGAAGGACCGAGCGACGATGAACCGTACGCATCGAGGCATCTCCCCTGCTCAGGACATCGGGCCTTCCGACCACGTCCCGGGCCGGGGCGCAAGCGGAAGTGACGGGGTCAGCCGGCGATCGCGGCCGGCCGTGGCCCGCCCGTGGCCCAGTCGAGCAGCTCGACGGTGTGGAGCACGGGCATCCCGACCGCGCCGCGGAGCTGGGCGATGCAGCCGATGTTGCCGGTGGCCACCACCTGCGCGCGGGTGCGCTCGAGGTTGGCAGCCTTGCGCGCGCGCAGCCGGCGCGCGATCTCGGGCTGGAGGATGTTGTAGGTGCCGGCCGAACCGCAGCAGAGATGGCCCTCCCGCGGCTCCTTGACGGTGAACCCGGCGGCCTTGAGCAGGCGCTTGGGGAGGTCGGTGATCTTCTGCCCGTGCTGCATCGAGCAGGCGGAGTGGTAGGCGACGGTGAGACCCGGATCGCGCGTCGCGGGCGCCAGGCCGATCCGGTCGAGCAGCTCGGTCACGTCCAGCGCCTTGGCGGCGATCGCGGCCGCCGGCTCGGCCCACTCGGGATCGCCGCGCAGCATCCAGCCATAGTCCTTGACCGTCGTGCCGCAGCCCGAGGCGTTGACGACCACGGCATCGAGCGGGCCGTCGCCCTCGATGGCCCGCCAGGCGGCGATATTGCGCTTGGCCTGGGCGTGCGCCGGCTGCTCCTTGCCCATGTGGTGGACGAGCGCGCCGCAGCACCCGGCACCCGCCGGGATCACGACCTCGACGCCGTGGCGGCCGAGCAGCCGGATCGTCGCCTCGTGGATCTCCGGGGCGAGCACGGGCTGGGCGCAGCCGACGAGGAGTGCCACCCGCGCCCTTCGTTCTCCGCGGGCGGGGAAGGTCTGCGGCCGCTCCACGGGCGAGGGTGAGGCGGGCCCCGCCGCCGGCGCCAGCTCGAGCATCGCGCGAACCCGACCGAGCGGCCCCTCCGACGGCAGCAGGTGGCGCACCGGGCGGGCCAGGGTGGCGGCGAGGAGCGCCAGCCGGAACAGCCCCGGGCGCGGCAGCACGGTCGCGAGCACGCCGCGCAGCAGGCGGTCGTGCAGGGGCCGGCGCCAGGTCCGCTCGATGTGCGCCCGGCCGTGGTCGACCAGGTGCATGTAGTGCACGCCCGAGGGGCAGGTGGTCATGCAGGACAGGCAGGACAGACAGCGGTCGATGTGGCGGACCGTCCGCTCGTCGGCCGGGCGCCCGCGCTCGAGCATCTCCTTCATCAGGTAGATGCGGCCGCGAGGGCTGTCGAGCTCGTCGCCGAGCAGGAGGTAGGTCGGGCAGGTCGCCGTGCAGAAGCCGCAGTGCACGCAGGTGCGGATGATCCGCTCGGAGGCCGCCACCTCGGGATCGGCGAGCTGCTGCTCGGAGAAGCGGGTCTGCAAGGCCGTCAGCTCCCGGCGTGCACGAGCCCGGGATTGAAGAGCCCGAGCGGATCGAAGGCCTGCCTGATCCCCTCCTCGAGCGCGCGCAGGGGTGCCGAAGGTGGCTCGAAGGCGGCGATCCGGGCGCGCAGCTCGAGCGAGCCGCGCACGAGCGTGGCATGGCCGCCCGCGGCGCGCGCGGCGGCCCGGATCGGCGCCTCACCGGCGTCCCCGGCCTCGGCGGTCGCGAGCCAGACCAGACCGCCACCCCAGTCGTAGAGGACCCTGCAGTCGCGCTCGGCACGGATCCGCGCCACGACCTCGGCACCGCGCCTGGGCGGCAGCGACAGCCGCCAGACGGCACGCTCGCGCGGCTCGGCGAGCGGCTCGACGTCGCGGATCGACCGCCAGAGCGAGCGGCTGGCCTCGCCCTCGATCCGCTCCGCCCGGCCGTGCCCGGCGAGCTGCGCGGCGAGACGGTCGGCGCGATAGCGGATCGAGGCGGCGAACCCCTCGAGGCGGAGGAGCGTGCGCGCACGGCCGGCGCCGACGCCTTCCGGCAGATGTGCGGCTCCGGAGGGCTCGAAGGGCGTGGCGAGCGCGGTCGTGAGCAGCGCGTTGGCGGCGGCGTCGTCCAGGCCCTCGAACACCAGGGTGAGCGAATCCTCGGGCAGGGGCAGGACCTTGAAGGTGCATTCGGTCAGGAGTGCGAGCCGGCCCCAGGAGCCGCACAGGAGCTTCACCAGGTCGAGCCCGGTGACGTTCTTCATGACTCGCCCGCCCGAGCGCAGCACCTCGCCGCGGCCGTTCACGAAGCGGACCCCGATCAGCGCGTCGCGGCACGCCCCGGCCTTGACCCGGCGCGGCCCGGAATGGTTGCCGGCGACGATCCCACCGACCGTGGGCTCGCCGGCAGCACCCAGCAGCGGCCGGTGGTCCATGGGCTCGAAGGGGAGCATCTGGCCCTTCGCGGCGAGCGCCGCCTCGAGCTCACGCAGCGGCGTGCCGGCGCGCGCCGCCACCACCATCTCCGCCGGCTCGTACAGCGTGATCCCGCGCAGCCCTCCGGTGGCGAGGGTCGCCGCGGTCTGCACCGCCCGGCCGATCGCCTGGCGGGTGCCACCGCCCTCGATCCGCGCCGGCAGCCGGTCGCGGGCGAGGCGCTGCACCGCCTCCGCGGCGGCCTCCTCGCTCGCCGGCTCGAGCCTCATCCGGCCGGCTCGAGGTCGAGCGGGAACACCTTGCCCGGGTTCAGCCGGCGGCGCGGATCGAAGACCGCGCGCACCCGCCACTGCTGGGCCAGCTCGGCCTCGGTGAACTGCTCGCGCATCAGATCGCGCTTCTCGATGCCGACCCCGTGCTCACCGGTGAGGCAGCCGCCGACCTCGACGCAGAGCTTGAGGATGTCGGCGCCGGCGGCCTCGGCCCTGGCAGCCTGCCCGGGGTCGTTGACGTCGTAGAGGATCAAGGGGTGCAGGTTGCCGTCGCCGGCGTGGAAGACGTTGGCGACCCTGAGCCCGTAGCCCTGCACGATCTCCTGCATCCGGCCGAGCACCTCCGGCAGCCGCCCGGTCGGGATCGTGCCGTCCATGCAGATGTAGTCGGCGATCCGGCCGGTCGCGCCGAAGGCCGACTTGCGGCCCTTCCAGATCTGCGCGGTTTCGGTCGCCGAGCGGCTCTCCTTGACGGTCGTCACACCGTGGCGGCGGGCGATCGCCGTGATGCGCGCGAGCTCGGCGTCGATCTCGGCATCCGATCCCTCGACCTCGACGATCAGCATCGCCTCCGCCTCGGTCGGGTAGCCGGCCTTGGCGAAGGCCTCGCAGATGCGGATCGCCGGATTGTCCATGAACTCGATCGCCACCGGCACGATGCCCGCACCGATGACCTCGGCCACGCAGGCTCCGGCCGCCTCGGAGGAGGGGAAGGCGAGGAGGACCGGCCGGGCGCCCTCGGGCTGCGGCAGGATCCGCACGATCGCCTCGGTGACCACTCCGAGCTGCCCCTCGCCGCCGCACACGAGGCCGACGAGGTCGAGACCGGCGGGCTCGAGCGCCTCCGAGCCGAGCTCGACCACCGTGCCGTCGGCCGTGACCAGCGTGACGCCCAGGAGATTGTTGGTGGTCACCCCGTACTTCAGGCAATGCGCGCCGCCCGAGTTCATGGCGATGTTGCCGCCGAGCGTGCAGGCGAGCTGCGAGGAGGGGTCCGGGGCGTAGAAGAAGCCGTGTTCGGCCACGGCGTCGGTGATCGCGAGGTTGGTGATCCCGGCCTGCACGCGGGCGGTGCGGTCGGCGGTGTCGATCGCGAGGAGCCGGCTCATCCGCGCGAGGCCGAGCACCACCGCGTCCTCGAGCGGGATGGCACCGCCCGAGAGCGAGGTGCCGGCGCCGCGCGGCACGACCGGCACGCCCTCGCGCGCGCAGTGGGCGAGCACGGCCGAGACCTCGGCGGTGCTGCGCGGCAGCACCACGGCGAGCGGCAGCCGCCGGTAGGCGGTGAAGGCGTCGGTCTCGTAGGGTGCGAGCTCGACCGGATCGTCGATCACCGCGTCCTCGGGGAGGAGCGCCCGCAAGCCCGCCACGATCCGGGCGCGGCGCGCCAGGATGTCCGGATCGGGGGCGGGGAAGGCGATGCCGCTCATGCCGTGCCGGCTCCGCTGCTCGGGCGCACGAAGCGCACCTGGGCGATCGGCGGCAGGTTGCCGGCGAGCAGACGCCAGCTCGCCCCGCCGTCGTCGCCGATCCAGAGATGGCCCGTGGTGGAGCCCATGGCCAGATGCTCGCCGGTGGCGTCCACGTCGAGCCCGTGCCGGTAGACCAGATCGAAGCAGTCGCGCTCGGGCAGGCCGCGGCCGAGGCTCTCGAAGCTCCGCCCACCGTCCCGCGTGCGGGTCACCACGAGGCGGCCGTCGACCGGGACCCGGCGCTCGTCCTTGATCGCCGGCACGAACCAGGCGGTGTCCGGATCGGTCGGATGCGCCGCGACGGCGAAGCCGAAGGTCGACGGCCGCACGCCCTCGAGCTCGGCGAAGGTCGCGGCACCATCGTTCGAGTGGAAGATCCCGTTGTGGTGCTGGCACCAGACGGTCTCGGGGAACGAAGCGCAGAGCGCCAGCCGGTGCACGTCCTGGGCGCCCGGCTCGAAGGTGAGCTCGGGTGGCACGTGGTCCTGACGAAGGCCCTTGCCGTGGAGCTGCCAGCTCCGGCCACGGTCGCGGCTCGACCACACCCCGCCGCAGGACACGGCGAGGGTGAGGTGGTCGGAGTCGCGCGGGTCGACCAGGATCGTGTGGATCCCGGGCAGGTCGTAGCCACCGCCCGTCCAGGAGCGCCGCTCCGGCCGCTCCCAGAGCGCGTCGACGAGCCGCCAGCTCTCACCGCCGTCCGCGCTCTCGAACAGCCCGCCCGGGGTGGTTCCCGCCCAGAGCGAGCGGGGCTCGTCGGCACCGCCCGTCTCGAGCGACCAGATCATGTCGACGGCCGGTGCGTCGGCGGGGCTCTCGGCCTTGGGGAAGGCCGGCGCCGGCAGCTCCCGCCAGCGTCCGCCACCATCCTCCGAGACGTGCAGCTTGACGCCGAAATGGCCGAGGCGGAGGGCCGCGTAGATCCTCCCGTCGCGCGGATCGTCGAGCACGGCGGTGACCGGCTCGCCGAGGAAGGCCGGCGGCCCGAGCGGCCGACCGCTCGCCGAGTCGAGCCGGAACAGGCCCTTGCGGGTGGCGACCAGGAGCGTTCCCATGCCTCAGCCTCCGCTCAGGAGCTGCAGCACGTGCAGCCGGCTCGACGGGCCCACGGGATCGGCGAGCCCGATACGGTCGGCGACCGGTTGCCCGTCGACCCACACGCCCACGTGCTTGCGCAGCCGGCCCTGCTCGTCGAGCACGTAGCCGCGCAGCCGCGGGTTGGAGGCGAACACGCCGTCGAGCACCTCGCGCACGGTGGCACCCGGGCTCACCGCCTCCGGGCAGTCGACGTGGCGGGCGAGGTTGCGGGTGAAGCTGACGGTCGCCATGCATGCGCCCCCACTGGGCTCAGCCGGTCGCACCATCCACGAGGACGGCGCGGAAATCGTTCACGTTGGTGAGCGTCGGGCCGGTCACCACCTGGTCGGCCAGGGCCGCGAAGAAGGGATGCGCGTCGTTGCGGGCGAGCATCGCCTTGGCGTCGAGCCCGAGCGCGGCGGCGCGGGCGAGACTGTCGGGGCGGAGCACGGCACCGGCCACGGGCTCGGCCCCGTCGATGCCGTCGGTGTCGGCGGCGAGCGCCCACACCCCGGGCTCGCCGTGCAGCGCCAGGGCGAGCGCCAGGAGGAGCTCGACGTTGCGCCCGCCCCTGCCGTCGCCCTTGACCGTGACCGTCGTCTCGCCGCCCGAGAGCAGCACGCAGGGCGCCGCCACGGGGTGGCCGTGGCGACGCGCCGAGCGGGCGATCGCGGCCAGCACCTTGGCGACCTCGCGCGCCTCGCCCTCGAGCGCGTCGCCCAGGATCAGCGGACGGAGGCCGGCTGCGGCCGCGACGCGGGCCGCCGCCTCGAGCGATGTCCGCGGGGTGGCGATCAGGCGGAACTCGCTGCGCGCGAGGCGAGGGTCGCCGGGCTTGGGCGTCTCGTCTCCACCGCGGGCGAGGTGCGCGAGGACGGCGGCCGGCTCGCCGATGCCGTACTTGGCGAGCACGTCGCGGGCCTCGGCGAACGTCGTGGGATCGGGCACGGTCGGGCCCGAGGCGATCACCGCCGGGTCGTCGCCGGGCACGTCCGAGATGGCGAGGGTGAGCAGCCGCGCCGGGAAGGCGGCGGCGGCGAGCCGGCCACCCTTGATCGCCGAGAGGTGCTTTCTCACACAGTTCATCTCGCCGATGTCGGCACCGCTCCGGAGCAGCGCCCGGTTGACCGCCTGTTTGTCGGCGAGCGTGAGCCCGGGCGCGGGCAGGGTCATGAGCGCCGAGCCGCCGCCCGAGATCAGGGCGATCACGAGATCGTCGGGACCGAGGCCGGTGACGGCCTCGAGCATCGCCCGCGCCGCCGCCTCCCCACGCGCATCGGGCACCGGGTGCGCGGCCTCCAGGATGCGGATCCGCGCGCACGGCACGGCGTGCCCGTAGGCGGTCACCACGACGCCCGAAAGCGGACCCTGCCAGGCGGCCTCGAGCGCCTTGGCCATGGCCGCCGAAGCCTTGCCGGCGCCGACCACGACGGTACGGCCGCGCGGCGGCTCCGGCAGGTGCGCGGCCAGCATGCGCGCCGGATCGGCGGCCGCGACCGCGGCCTCGAACATCGCCCGCAGCAGCTCGACCGGCTCGTGCCGCACGCCCTGCCTCCCTCCCTCGCCGCCGTGGATGGTCCCACGGCCGGCCGGACCGCGCAACCGGGCGGCTGGGCCCGCCACGCCGCCTCAGGCGGGGACCGGCGCCGTCGGCTGGGTCTGCAGCACCGAGCCCGACACGTCCTTCAGGCTCAGGCTCGGGTCGAGGCAGAGGATCTCCTCGAACTCCTTGACGTCGTGGATCTCGGCACCCATCGACACGTTGGTGACCCGCTCGACGATGAACTCGAGCACCACCGGAACCCGGTGCTCGTCCATGAGCCGCCGGGCCTCGGCGAAGGCTTCCTTGAACTGGTTCGGGCTCGTGACGCGCAGCCCCTTGCAGCCCAGGCCCTCGGCGACGGCGACGTGGTCGACGCCGTATCCCGCGACCTGCTCGGCGCCCAGCTTCTCGGCGTTGATGTTCTCGAACGCCAGGCTCACCTCGAAGTCCATCTCGAAACCGCGCTGCGCCTGGCGGATCAGCCCGAGATAGGAGTTGTTGATGACCACGTGCAGGTAGGGGAGCCTGTGCTGGGCGCCGACCGCCAGCTCCTCGATCAGGAACTGGAAGTCGTAGTCGCCGGACAGCGCCACGATCGGTCGGTCCGGGTCGGCGGCGCGCACGCCGAGCGCAGCCGGCAGGGTCCAGCCGAGCGGGCCGGCCTGGCCGCAGTTGATCCAGTTGCGCGGCTGGTAGACGTGCAGGAACTGGGCCCCGGCGATCTGCGAGAGGCCGATCGTGGTGACGTAGCAGGTATCGCGCCCGAAGGCCTCGTTCATCTCCTGATAGACGCGCTGCGGCTTGAGCGGCACCTGGTCGAAGTGGGTGCGGCGCAGCATGTTGCGCTTGCGGTGCAGGCACTCGCCGGCCCAGGCGCTGCGGTCGCGCAGCCGGCCCTGCGCCTTGCGCTCGGCGGCCACCTCGCAGAACAGCTCGAGCGCCGCCCTGGCGTCCGAGACGATGCCGAAGTCGGGGTTGAACACCCGGCCGATCTGGGTCGGCTCGATGTCCACGTGCACGAAGCGCCGGCCGCGGGTGTAGTGCTCGATCGAGCCGGTGTGGCGGTTCGCCCAGCGGTTGCCGATACCCAGCACGAAGTCGGACTTGAGGAAGGTGGCGTTGCCGTAGCGGTGGCTGGTCTGCAGCCCGACCATGCCGGCCATCAGCGGATGGTCGTCGGGGATGCAGCCCCAGCCCATGAGCGTCGGGATGACCGGCACGCCCGTGGTCTCGGCGAAGCGGACGAGGAGCTCGCAGGCATCCGCGTTGATGATCCCGCCGCCCGCCACGATGAGCGGCCGCTCGGCCTCCTCCAGCATGGCGAGCGCGCGCTCGATCTGGGCGCGCGACGCGCGCGGCTTGTAGACCGGCAGCGGCTCGTAGGTGTCGACGTCGAACTCGATCTCGGCGGTCTGCACGTCGACCGGCAGGTCGATCAGCACCGGCCCCGGGCGCCCCGAGCGCATCAGGTGGAACGCCTGCTGCACGCAGCGCGGCACGAGCCCCGGCTCGCGCACGGTGACCGCCCACTTGGTCACCGGCTTGGCGATCGCCTCGATGTCGACCGCCTGGAAGTCCTCCTTGTGCAGCTTGGCGCGCGGCGCCTGCCCGGTGATGCAGAGGATCGGCAGCGAGTCGGCCTGGGCGGTGTAGAGCCCGGTGATCATGTCGGTGCCGGCCGGACCGGAGGTGCCGACGCAAACCCCGATGTTGCCGGCCCGGGCCCGGGTGTAGCCGTCGGCCATGTGCGAGGCGCCCTCGACGTGGCGGGCGAGCACGTGGCGGATCGTGCCGCACCGGCGCATCGCCGCGTAGAAGGGGTTGATCGCGGCGCCGGGCACGCCGAAGGCGACCGTCACCCCCTCCTTCTCGAGAACCCGGACCGCCGCCTCCGCCGCCGTCATCCTGGCCATCGCCGTTCCCCCTCGCTCGGTGGTCGACCGCTCAGGTGTCGCACGACGGGCGGTGCCGCAACGGCCGTGGAATGCGTTTCCACCAGATGGAAGCGTCGGCGCCCGTCCCGCCGTCGTCGCGCCGGCCCGGCGTCAGCCGCGGGCGCCGTCCACCGCCCCGGGCGGTGTTCCGCCGATCGCGCGGGTCGCATCGGCCGCTGCCGCGGCGACGGTGCGGGAAAGCTCGGCCAGACGCGCCTCGCTCACCCGGGCGGCGGGACCCGAGATCGAGAGCCCGCCCACGGGTGTGGCGTGCTCGTCGAGGAGCGGCGCGGCCACGCAGCGCAGGCCCGGGGCGTTCTCCTCGTCGTCGAGCGCCCAGCCGCGGGCGCGCACCCGCGCGAGATCGGCCGCGAGGCGGGCGGGCGTGTCGAGCGTCCGCTCGGTCAGCCGGGGAAGGTCGGCCCGGCCGACGACGCGGTCGACCTCGGACGGGTCGAGGAAGGCCAGCATCGCCTTGCCGACCCCCGAGGCGTGCAGCGCGGCGCGGCCGCCCGGACGGGCGATCGCGCGTACGGTCTGGCGGCACTCGACCTGCGCCATGCACACCGCCTCGCCGTCGACCAGGAGGTAGAGGTTGGCGGTCTCGCCGGTGGCCTCGACCAGCCGGCGGAGGAACGGTCGGGCGAGCGTCACGAGGTCGCGCTGGCGGGCGAAGGCCTGCCCGACGACGAAGGCCCGCACGCCCACCTGCCAGAGCCCGGCCTCACGGTCGAAGCGGACGAAGCGTTCGGCCTCGAGGGTGGTCAGCAGCCGGTGCGTGGTCGAGGGTGCGAGCCCGACCAGCCCCGCGAGCTCGCTCAGGCCCGAGCCTTCGGCCGAGCCGGCGAGCGCCTCGAGGAGCCCGAGCGCGCGGGTGAGCGCACGGACCTGACCGGCCCCGGCTCGGGCCGCGGGGGGGCGCTGGGTACGCTGCCGGGACGGCGCCGCCCAGCTCCTGGAGAGCTCGGTACGAGCGGCCGTCGGGCTCAGCCCTGGCGCGCCTTGAAGCGCGGGTTCGACTTGTTGATGACGTACACGCGACCCTTGCGGCGCACCAGACGACAGTCCTTGTGCCGGGTCTTGGCGGTCCTGAGGGAGTTGCGGATCTTCATCGCCGTCGTTCCTGGCTCTCGGCTCGCCCGTCTGGTCCGCGTCACTTCTTCCGGCGGAAGCTCTGGAAGCGACGGTTGAACTTCTCGACCTGACCGCGCTCGATGACCTGCATCTGGCCGCCGGTCCAGGCCGGGTGCGACTTGGGATCGACGTCGAGGGTCATCGTGTCGCCCGCCTTGCCCCAGGTCGAGCGCGTGGTGAAGGACGAGCCGTCGGTCATGACGACCGTGATCTCGTGGTAGTCGGGGTGGATGTCGGGCTTCACTCGGCTTCCCTCCGCGCGCGGGCCGCGTATATAGGGGTCCCGTGCGCCGGGCGCAAGCTCGGCGCGGCGTGATCGCTGCGGCTCGCCGCGGCCCCCATCCCGAGCGGAGCGCAGCATGGAGAATCGATCGCGCAGCCTCGGCCGCCTCGCCGACGGGCGCGCCGGCAGCCGCGATCTGGCCCGGCTGCGCTCCCTCGGGCGTTACCTCCTGCCCTACCGCTGGACCATCGCCGGCACCATCCTGGCGCTCGTCGTGGCCGCCGGCTCGGTGCTCTCGCTCGGGATCGGCGTCCGCTTCCTGATCGACGGCGGCTTCGCCGGCGGCCGCGGCGAGGCGCTCGACCACGCCCTCGAGGCGGTGCTGATCGTCGTCCTGGTCCTGGCGGTCGCCACCTTCCTGCGCTCCTGGCTCGTGACCCGGCTGGGCGAGCGGGTGGTGGCCGACCTGCGCCGCGATCTGGTGGCCCACGTCGTACGCCTCGAGCCCGCCTTCTTCGAGCTGACCCGGACCGGCGAGGTGCTCTCGCGGCTCACGACCGACACCGCGGTCGTGCAGACGGTGATCGGCGCCTCGGTCACCCAGGCGCTGCGCAACCTCCTCATGCTCCTGGGCGGAACCGCGCTCCTGCTCGTGACCAACCCCAAGCTCACCGGGCTCGTGCTGCTCGTGGTGCCGCTCGTGGTCCTGCCGATCGTGGTGATCGGGCGGCGCGTGCGACGCCTGTCGCGGACCGCGCAGGACCGGGTCGCCGATCTGGGCGCCGCCACCGAGGAGGCGCTCGGCGGGATCCGGATCGTCCAGGCCTTCGCCCAGGAACGGACGGTCGCGGACCGCATCGCCGGCCTGGCCGAGGCGGCCTTCGCCGCGGCCTCGCGCTACGCCCTCGCGCGCGCGCTCCTCGGTGCGATCGTGATCTTCCTCGTCTTCGGCGCCATCGTGGTGGTGCTCTGGATCGGCGGCCGCGACGTGCTCGAGGGCCGGATCACCGGCGGCGAGCTCGCCTCCTTCGTCTTCTACGCCACCGTCGTGGCGGGCGCGGTCGGCGGTCTCTCGGAGATCGTGGGCGACCTGCAGCGGGCGGCCGGTGCCACCGAACGACTGGTCGAGCTGCTCGAGACGCAGCCGCGCATCACCGCTCCGGCGCGGCCGGCGCGGCTGCCGGCGCGCGGCCGCGGAACGCTGCGCCTCGAGGGTGTCGACTTCGCCTACCCGGCCCGGCCCGACCAACCGGTGCTGCGCGCGCTCGACCTCGAGGTGCGGCCGGGCGAGACGGTGGCGCTGGTCGGGCCCTCGGGGGCCGGCAAGACCAGCGTGCTGCAGCTGGCGCTGCGCTTCTACGACCCCTCGGCCGGGCGCGTGAGCTTCGACGGCATCGACCTGCGCGAGCTCGACCCGCAGGACTTCCGCGGGCGGGTGGCCCTGGTCCCGCAGGAGCCGGTCGTCTTTTCGGCCGACGCCGCGGCCAACATCGCCTTCGGCCGGCCCGATGCCAGCATGGCCGAGATCCGCGCCGCCGCCGAGGCGGCCGCCGCGCTCGAGTTCATCGAGGCGCTGCCGCAGGGCTTCGCCACCTTCCTCGGCGAGAAGGGGGTGCAGCTCTCGGGCGGCCAGCGCCAGCGTATCGCGATCGCCCGGGCGCTGCTGCGCGATCCCGAACTCCTGCTGCTCGACGAGGCGACGAGCGCGCTCGATGCGGAGAGCGAGCGACTCGTGCAGGAGGCCCTCGAGCGGCTGCGCCGCGGCCGCAGCTGTCTGGTCGTGGCGCACCGGCTCGCCACCGTGCGCAAGGCCGACCGGATCGTCGTGCTCGAGGAGGGCCGCGTGGTCGACCAGGGCCGCCACGACGAGCTCGTCGCCCGCGGCGGCCTCTACGCCCGCCTGGCGACGCTCCAGTTCGGGCTCGAGCGGGCCGCCTGACGGCGCTCAGCCGCCGACCAGCCGGACGATCACCGCACGCGCGTCGTCCGCGATCCCGGCCGAGCGGTCGCCCGGGCGGCTCAGGAGGCGGAGCCGGTCGCGCGGCACGCCCGAGGCGACCAGCCGGTCGGCGACCGCGGCCGCCCGCGCCGCCGCCAGGCTCTCGTTCGAATCGAACGCCGCGCGGCTGATCGGCCGGGCATCGGTGCGACCCTCGACCTCGATGCTCCAGGGCTCCTCGAGACCCTTCGCGATCGCCGTCTCCAGGCTCGGCAGGAGGCGGGCGAGCGCGCGCTCGCCGAGCGGTCCGAGCTCGCCGCGGCCGAGGCCGAAGGGCACCGTACCCTCGAACAGCACGCTCACCACGAGCGCGCCCGCCGCCACCGAGCGGCTGGGTAGGGTGGCGAGCGGGGAGGGGCTCTGCAGCTTGAGCGCATCGAGCTCGGCGGCACGCAGCCGGGCGCGGGTCGCCTCGAGCTCGCCGCGCAGCTCGGCGATCTCGGCCTCGAGCCGACTCTGCTCGCGCTCGGCGACCAGGAGCCTGGCCTCGAGGCTGGCGGCGCGCGCCTCCTGCTCGCGGCGCTGGGCGGTGAGCGCACCGAGCTCCTCGCTCGCCTGGGCGCGAGCCGCCTCCAGCTCGCGGGCCGCGAGCCGCGCCGCCTCCCTGGCCGCCGCGCTGTCCCGCTCGCGCGCGGCGAGCGCCTGCCCGCGCGCGGCCAGCTCCGCCTCCAGCTC
>JBBIIE010000018.1:0-36060 GCA_037446605.1 Geminicoccaceae bacterium
AATGATACACCAGCCGCCATGTTGCGGCGCTGCGCCGAGGCGCGCGCGCGGCAGCGGGCGGCGGAGGAAGCGCGCCGCCTGGAGCTGGAGCGGCTGCGGGTCGAGGAGATCCCGCCGGCCGAGCTCGCCGCCATCGTGCGGCGCTGCGCCGAGGCCGCGCGGCGCGGCGCGCACCGCGCCCTCGTCTCGACCTTCCCGGCCGAGCTGCTCGCCGATCGCGGCCGGCGGATCCTCCAGCACGAGCCCGATTGGCCGGCGAGCCTGACCGGTCGACCGCGCGCCTTCCATCGCCTGTTCGAGAGCCGGCTGGCGCCGCTCGGCTACCGGCTCGAGGCCGAGGTCACGGCCTTCGAGGACGGCGTGCCCTCCACCTTCGGCCTGTTCCTCGCCTGGTCAGGGGCCGCACCCGGGGCCGAGCAGCCGCAGGAACCGCTCGGCGGCCGCTAGGTCGCGCCGCAGGCTGGCGTGTCGGCGCTGCTGCTCGGCCTCCTCGCCCCAGCGCTCGATCTCGTAGAGCTCGTCGAGCTGGGCCAGCTCGAACAGCGCCCGGGCGTCGAGCGCACCGCGCAGGAGCGCCAGGCCCAGCACCAGCGATCCACCGAGCGTCGTGGCCGCGTGCAGGCCCACGAGCGGCCAGTCGGCGACCGCCTCGACCGTGGCGCGCAGGCCCAGGAGCGCGGCCCTCGGCTGCGGCATCGGGTCCAACGTCCGCGCCGGGTGCAGGCGGACGCCGAGCTCGCCCGCGAGCCAGTCGAGCCAGGGCTGCCAGGCCTCCTCCTGGCGGCGCGCGAGATCGGCGGGTGTCGCGGCGCGGTAGCAGAGGAGCTCGGTCGGGCCGTAGCCCAGCACCTCCTCGAGCGCGTCGCCGCGCCGCGCCGGCATGAGGTCCGTGGCGGTGGTGGCGAGCCGGGTGAGCGGCATCGAGGCCGGCCGCACCGTCTCCTCCTGCGCCGCCCACTCCTCGGCCACCGCCAGGGCGAGCGCCCGGCTCGGCAGGCGCAGCGGGTGCCGGGCGGGTGTGAGGAGCGGGCGGCCGTCGAGCAGCACCGCCGGGGCGCTCGTGCCCTCCTCGACCCCGACCGTGCGGTAGACCCGCCTCAAGGCGTGCGCGCCGGCCGGCCGAGCCGGCGTTCGACCTCGCGCACGAGCTGGACCGTGCGGACCAGCACGTCCGGGGTGACGCTGATCGATTCGATCCCGCACTCGACGAGGAAGCTCGCGACCTCGGGCCAGTCGGACGGCGCCTGGCCGCAGATGCCGATGTGCCGGCCGGCCCGGCGCGCGCCCAGGACCGCCTGGCGCAGGAAGTCGAGCACCGCCGGGTCGCGCTCGTCGAAGGATTCCGCCACGAGCGCGCTGTCGCGGTCGACGCCGAGCACGAGCTGGGTCAGATCGTTCGAGCCGATCGAGAAGCCGTCGAACCGCTCGGCGAAGGCCGGAAGGTTGATGACGTTGCTCGGGATCTCGCACATCACGTGGACCTCGAGCTCGTCTCGACCGCGCACGAGCCCCTCTTCGGCCATCGCCGCGAGGACAGCGTCGGCCTCCTGCACGCGGCGGCAGAACGGGACCATGAGCACGAGGTTGGTGAGCCCCATGACCTCGCGCACCCGGCGCATCGCCCGGCATTCGAGGGCGAAGGCTTCCCGGTAGGCGGGATGGGCGTAGCGCGCCGCCCCGCGCCAGCCCAGCATCGGGTTCTCCTCGACCGGCTCGAAGGCGCGGCCGCCCAAGAGCCGGGCGTACTCGTTGCTCTTGAAGTCGGACAGCCGGGCGATCACCGGCCGCGGCCAGAAGGCGGCGCAGATCGTGCCGACCGCTTCGGAAAGCTTGGTCACGAAATAGTCGGCCCCCGAGGGCCAGCCGGCGACGAGCTCCTCGATCGCCGCCCGTTCGGCCGGATCGCGCACCCGCTCGGGATGGAGGAGCGCCATGGGGTGCGCGCGGATGTCCTCGGAGATCACGAATTCGAGCCGGGCGAGCCCCACTCCGTCGGCCGGCAGCGCCGCGAGGCCGAGCGCCAGGTCGGGGTTGCCGAGGTTGACCATGACGCGCGTCGCCGGCCGCTCCAGGCTACCCGGATCGAGCCTGCGCACCTCGAACGGCACCGCCCCGGCATAGACCTTGCCGACCTCGCCCTCGGCGCAGGAGACGGTGACGGTCGAGCCGTCGGCGATCGCCTGCGTCGCACCCTCCGCACCGACCACGGCGGGCACGCCGAGCTCGCGCGCCACGATCGCGGCGTGGCAGGTGCGGCCGCCGCGGTTGGTGACGATCGCGGCCGCCCGCTTCATGACGGGCTCCCAATCGGGCGTGGTCGTATCGGCGACCAGCACCTCGCCGTCGCGGAAGGCGGCGAGCCCGCGCGGGTCGGCCACGATCCGGGCGGCACCACTCGCCACCCTGACGCCGACCGCGCGGCCGCGCGCCAGCACCTCGCCGCTGCCGGTGAGCCGCCAGGTCTCGATCGTGCCGCCGCGCCGCCTGGAGGCGACCGTCTCGGGCCGCGCCTGCACGAGGTAGAGCTCGCCGTCGAGCCCGTCGAGCGCCCACTCCATGTCCATGGGCGTCGGCCGGCCGGCCTTGCGCGAATAGTGCTCCTCGACCGCGATCGCCCAGCCGGCGAGCTCCAGGACCTGGCCGTCGCCCAGGCAGAAGCGCCGCCGCTCCTCGGGCGAGGTCGGGCGGTTGGCGACCGGCTCGCGGGTGCGGCCCGGCACGCACACCATCTTGACCTTCTTGGCACCCAGCCTGCGGCGCAGGACCGCGCGCCGGCCGGCCGCGTAGGTCGGCTTGTGTACGTACCACTCGTCGACGTCGACCGCCCCCTGGACCACGTTCTCGCCGAGCCCGAAGGCGCCGGTGACGAGCACCACGTCCGGAAAGCCGGTCTCGGTGTCGAGCGAGAACATCACGCCCGCGGCACCCAGATCGGCGCGCACCATCTTCTGCACGGCCACCGAGAGCGCCACCTGCAGATGGTCGAAGCCCTTGTCGATCCGGTACGAGATCGCCCGGTCGGTGAACAGCGAGGCCTGGCAGCGGCGCACCGCGTCGAGCAGCACCGCCCGCCCGTGCACGTTCAGATAGCTGTCGTGCTGGCCGGCGAAGCTCGCCGTGGGCAGGTCCTCGGCGGTGGCCGAGGAGCGCACCGCGACCGCGAGCTCGGGCCCGTACTCGGCGCGCAGGCGCTCGTAGGCGGCGACGATCTCGGCCTCGGCCTCCGGCAGCAGCCCGGCCGCGTAGACGAGCTCGCGGCAGCGCGCGCCGACGCGGGCGAGCGCCGCGGTATCGGACTTGTCGAGCCCGTCGAGCGCCGCCCGAAGCTCCTCGACCACGCCGGCGCGCGCGAGCGCCTCGCGGAACGCCTGGGCGGTGACCGCGAAGCCGTTCGGCACGCGCACGCCCAGAGGCCGCAGCTCGCGGTAGAGCTCGCCGAGCGACGCGTTCTTGCCGCCGACCAGCGGCACGTCGGCCATCGACAGCTCGCCCAGCCAGCGAACGTAGCGCGCCTCGGCCATCCTCGCCCCCTGCCCCCTCACCCGCCGCCCGACCGCGGCGCCACGTGCTCGATCAGCTCGGCGAAGTGGTCGAGCACGCGGACCGCCCCCGCCGCCACGAGCTCGTCGGACGGATGGTTGCCCCAGGCGACCCCGATCGGCGCCACCCCGGCCGCCTTGGCCATGAGGATGTCGAAGGTCGTGTCGCCCACCATGAGCGCTGCCTCGGGGCGGCAGCCGGTCTCGGCCAGCGCCGCCTCGATCATCGCCGGATGCGGCTTGGAGGGGTGCAGGTCGGCGGTCTGCAGCGTCGCGAACCGCCCCTCGAGCCCGTGCCGCTCCAGGACCGCGCGGAGCCCGCGCATCGCCTTGCCGGTCGCCACACCCAGGAGCCAGCCGGCCTCGGCGAGCCGGTCCAGCACCTCGCGGGCGCCCGGGAACAGCGGCTCCTCGAAGTCCGGACGGGCGCGCGCGGCGAAGAACGCCTCCTTGTAGCGCTCGGCCAGCCGCCCGGCGCGCGCCGGATCGGGCTCGCCCAGGAGCTCGGCCGTGGCGATCGGCAGCGTCAGGCCCACGATCCGGCGCACCGCCTCGGGTGCCGGCGGCGGCAGGCCGTCGGCCGCGAACGCCGCCTGCATGCAGCCGACGATCGTGGCCTGGCTGTCGACGAGCGTGCCGTCGACGTCGAAGATGGCGAGGCGGAGCGGCATGCGCGGTGGTCCCGGGGTCCGATCCAGAGATCGGTCCGCCCGCCACCGGCGACAAGGGAGACGAGGCGCATGGGTCGGCACCACGACGTGCCCTTCGGGCCGGCGACCATGGTGATGGGCTATTTCGACGCGGCGCTGCCGCCGGTCCTCGAGGTCGAGTCGGGCGACACGGTCACCCTCGCGTCCTGGCACGCGGGTGGGCCGGGCCGACTGCCGGCGGACCGCAGCCGCGTCGATCCGGATCATCTCGCCTGCCTCGAGGCGATCCCGCCCGGCCCCGCCACGCACCTGATCACGGGGCCGATCGCCGTGCGCGGCGCCGTGCCCGGCGACGTGCTGCAGGTCGACATCCTCGCGGTCGAGCCGATCTCGGACTGGGGCTTCGTGCTCGTGGCCCCGCTGCTCGGCACGCTGCCCGAGCAGGACGAGCACACCATCATCCACCCGCGCATCGACCGCGGCCGCGGCGTCTGCCTGCTGCCCTGGGGGACCGAGATCCCGCTCCGCCCCTTCTTCGGCGTCATGGCGACCCAGCCGCCGCCGCACTGGGGCCGCGTCCCCTCGCCGCCGCCGCGCGCCTTCGGCGGCAACATGGACAACAAGGAGCTCGTGGCCGGCACCACGCTCTACCTGCCGGTGTTCGTGCCCGGTGCCGGTTTCTGCGCCGGCGACGGGCACGGCGTGCAGGGCGACGGCGAGGTCTCGATCACCGCCCTCGAGACGGCGCTCGAAGGCACCTTCCGGCTGACCGTCCGCAAGGACCTGGGCTTCCGCCGGCCCTTCGCCGAGAGCCCGACGCACCTGATCGCCATCGGCCTCGACGAGGATCTCGACGATGCGGCGATCCAGGCGACCCGCGAGATGGTCGAGCACCTCTGCCGGCGCACGACGCTCTCGCGCAACGAGGCCTACATGCTCTGCTCGCTCGTGGGCGATCTGCGCGTCACCCAGACCGTGGACGGCGTGAAGGGCTGCCACATGATGCTCGCCAAGGAGCATCTGGGCGCCGTGCTGCGCCCGGGCTCAGCCTGAGGGCCAGTCCGCGAGCGTGCCGCCCGGCAGCTCGGCCCCGGTCAGCCCGAGCCAAGCGAGCGCTTCGCGGAAGGCGGGCGGCGGGTCGGCCCCGATGCGCAGCGGCCGGCCCCTGGGGCCGGGCAGCTCGAGCTCGCGGGCGTGCAGCATCAATCCCTCCGGCGCGCCCTTGGGGTGGGCCGCCCTGCCGCCGTACTTGCCGTCGCCCAGGATCGGCGCGCCGATCGCCGCGCAGTGGGCGCGGAGCTGGTGGGTCCGGCCGGTGCGCGGCAGCAGCGCCACCCAGGTCGCCACCTTGCCGGCGCGCGCCAGGACCTTGAACTCCGTCTTCGCCCAGCGCCCGGCCTCCTCCTCCTCGCCCGCGGCGGGTGCGACCTTCTCGCGGCCGGGCGGGCCGCGCTTGGCGAGCGGCAGGTCGATCACGCCCTCGTTGCGCGCCGGGCCGCCCACGAGGATCGCCCAGTAGAGCTTGCGCACGCGGTGCTGCTGGAAGGCGAAGCCGAGCTCGCGCGCCGCCTCGGCTGTCCGGGCCACGACCAGCACGCCCGAGGTGTCGCGGTCGAGCCGGTGCACGAGCCGCGGCTTCTCCCCGCCCCGGGCCAGGCCCTCGAGCAGCGCATCCAGATGGCGGGTCGTGCCGCTGCCGCCCTGCACCGCGAGCCCGGGCGGCTTGGCGAGTGCGATCAGCCGCGCGTCCTCGTGGATCACGAGGCTGCGGACGTAGGCGCGGTCGGCCGCTCCGAGCGGGCGCGGGCCGGCCGCGGCGGGCAGCGCAGCCGCCTCGGGCAGGGGCGGCACCCGCACGGTCTGGCCGGCCAGGAGCCGCTGGCCCGCCTGCGGGCGCCGGCCGTCGACGCGGAACTGGCCGGTGCGCACGAGCTTCTGCAGGCGCACGAAGGGCAGGCCCGGGAAATGCTCCCTGACCCAGCGGTCGAGCCGCCAGCCGGCCTCCTCGGGTGCCACCACCCGCTCCGCCACCGCGCTCATCCGCCCTCCCCGCGGCGCGCCGCGCGCAGCCGGTCGAGCTCGGCCAGGCGCTCCAGGAGGCGAGCCTCGTACCCCTCCCGGGTCGGCTGGTAGTAGCGCTCGCGCGCCATGCCCTCCGGGAAGTAGTCCTGGCCCGAGAAGCGGTCGGGCGCGTCGTGGTCGTAGGCGTAGCCCTGGCCGTAGCCGAGCCGGCGCATGAGCCCGGTCGGCGCGTTCAGGATGTGGAGCGGCGGCGGCAGCGAGCCGTGCTCACGGGCGGCGCGCATCGCCCGGCCGAAGGCGAGGTAGACGGCGTTCGACTTGGGGGCGAGCGCCAGATGGACCACGGCCTCGGCCAGCGCCAGCTCGCCCTCGGGGCTGCCGAGCCGCTCGTAGGCCTCCGCGGCGGCGAGCGCCAGACCGAGGGCGGAGGGATCGGCCAAGCCCACGTCCTCGCTCGCCATGCGCACGATGCGCCGGGCGAGATAGCGCGGATCCTCGCCGCCCGCGAGCATGCGGCAGAGCCAGTAGAGGGCGGCGTCCGGGTCCGAGCCGCGCACCGACTTGTGCAGCGCGCTGATCAGGTTGTAGTGCGCCTCCTCCTGCCGGTCGTAGAGCGGCAGGCGGCGCTGCAGGACCTCGGCGAGCGCCTCCACGTCCAGGATCGGCTCGGCCGGCAGGTCCGCGATCGCCTCGACCATGTTCAACAGATACCGCCCGTCACCGTCGGCGAGCTCGGCGAGCCGCGCCCGCGCCGCCTCGGCGAGCGGCAGGCGGCGGCCGAGGAAGTTCTCGGCCCGCTCCAGCAGGCGGCCGAGTGCCGCCGGCGACAGGCGCTCCAGCACGACCACGTGGCAGCGCGAGAGAAGGGCCGCGTTCAGCGCGAAGGACGGGTTCTCGGTGGTGGCGCCGACGAGCGTCACCGTGCCGTCCTCGACCTCGTGCAGGAGCCCGTCCTGCTGCGCCCGGTTGAAGCGGTGGATCTCGTCGATGAACAGGATCGGGTGGTGCCCGGCGGCGCGCAGGCGACGCGCCTCCTCGAAGGCGCGGCGCAGGTCGGCCACCCCGGCCATGACCGCCGAGAGGGCGAGCAGGGGTGCGCCCACGGCCTTGGCGAGCAGGCGTGCGAGCGTGGTCTTGCCGGAGCCGGGCGGGCCCCAGAGGATCAGCGAGGCGAGCCGCCGGCGCGCCAGCATCCGCCCGAGCGGGCCGTCCGGGTCGAGCGCCGCCTCCTGGCCGAGCAGCTCGTCGAGCCGGGCCGGCCGCAGCCGCTCGGCCAGGGGCGCATCGGCCGCCGGCCGCGCCGCCGCCGCGGGCCCGAACAGGTCGCCCTCCCCGCTCAACCGACCGTCAGCACCAGCTGCTGGTCGCCGCGGCGCACGCCGATCTGCCATCTGCCCTGCGTCCCCCGGCGCACCACCTCCTGGAGCTCGGCCACCGAGCCGACCGGCCGACCGTTGACGCTCGCCAGCACGTCGCCGCGGCGCAGCCCGAGCCGCTGCGCGAACCGGCCGGCCTCGCTGCCGAGCACGACCACGCCCCGGTCCAGATCGGCGAGCTCGAGCTCCTCGGCGAGGCCGGGGGTGAGCTCGCCCACGGTCAGGCCGTCGAGCGGATGGCGCCCCTGGAGGGTGGTGACGTTGCGCGGTCGCCGCTCGGCCGGCTCGAGCGGCACCGCCACGATCCGCTCCTGGCCGCGCCGCCAGACGAGGAGGCGGGCGCGCTCGCCGAGCGGCTTGAGGGAGAGCCGGTAGCCGAGGCTCGGCGGGTCGTCGACCGGCTGGCCGTCGACGCTCAGCACCACGTCGCCCGCCTGCAGCCCGGCGCGCGCCGCGGGGCCGCCCGGCGCCACCCGGCGGACCAGCACGCCGCGCGGCCGGTCGAGCCCGAGGCCCTTGGCGATCTCCTGGTCGACCGGACGCAGCTCGGCGCCGAGCCAGGGGCGTGCGAGCTCGCCGCGGCCGCCCTCGAGTGCCGCCAGCCGCGCCGCCACGAGGTTGGCCGGGATCGCGAAGCCGATCCCGATCGAGCCGCCCGAGCGGGTGAAGATCGCGGTGTTGATGCCGACGAGCCTGCCGTCGAGCGTGACCAGCGCGCCGCCCGAGTTGCCGGGGTTGATGGCGGCGTCGGTCTGGATGAACGAGACGTCGCGCTCGAGGTTCGGATGGGTGCGCGCCTTGGCCGAGACGATGCCCGAGGTGACCGTCTGGCCGATGCCGAAGGGGTTACCCAGCGCGAGCACGAGGTCGCCCACCTCGATGCCGTCGGAATCGCCGAGCGGCACCGTGGGCAGTCGCTCGCCGCGGGTCTCGAGGCGCAGGAAGGCCAGGTCGCTGGCGCGGTCCGAGCCGAGCGGGCGGGCGGTGTAGCTGCGCCGGTCGGCGAGCACCACCTCGATCTCCTCCGCCCCCTCGACCACGTGGTGGTTGGTCACCACGAGCCCGTCGGCGCGCAGGATCACGCCCGAGCCGAGCGAGGTCTCGACCCGCTGGCGCGGCCGCGCGCCGCCGAAGTCGCGGAAGAAGAACTGGAAGAACGGGTCGTCGAAGACCGGCTCGCGCGCCACCGTGACCTTGCGGCTGGTGATGCTGACCACCGCCGGCGCCACCTGGCGGACGACCGGCGCGAAGGACAGCCGTACCTGGCCGGCCTCGGCCGGCACCACCCGCTCGACCGATTGCGCCCCGGAGGGCCCGCAGCCGAGCAGCAGGGCGAGCCCGAGGCCGGCTGCGGCGAGCAGCGGCCCGCGCACCGGCCGGCCCCGCTCCGAGCCCGCCTCAGGCGGCCCGGGCCGGCTCCGCCTCGGCGGCCGGCTCCGGCCGCGGGCCAGAGTCCCTGCCCTTGGCCGCGACGTCGCGGTCGACCAGCTCGATCACCGCCATGGCGGCGTCGTCGCCCTGGCGGAAGCCGGCCTTGAGGATCCGGCAATAGCCGCCCGGCCGCTCCCTGTAGCGCGGCCCGAGCACGTCCAGGATCTTGGCCGCGGTCGTCTCGGAGCGGGTGCGCGCGATCAGGAGCCGGCGCGCGTGCAGGCCGCCGCGCTTGCCGAGCGTGATCAGCTTCTCGACCACCGGCCGCAGCTCCTTGGCCTTGGGCAGGGTGGTGGTGATCTGCTCGTGCTTGACGAGCGCCTGGGCGAGGTTGGCGAGGAGCGCCTTGCGGTGCTCCCAGGTGCGGCTCAGCCTCCGGCCGCGCTTTTGGTGACGCATCCTCTGCGATCCTCGAGCTGCCCGCTCGCGCGGGTCCGGGTCCTCTGATCCTCGTGCCGGCGCCCGTGCCTCAGAACGGCTCCTCGACCTTGCGCGCCAGCTCCTCGATGTTGTCGGGTGGCCAGCCGCTCACCTCCATGCCCAGGTGCAGGCCCATCTGCGAGAGCACCTCCTTGATCTCGTTCAAGGACTTGCGCCCGAAGTTGGGGGTCCGGAGCATCTCCGCCTCGGTCTTCTGCACGAGATCGCCGATGTAGACGATGTTGTCGTTCTTGAGGCAGTTGGCCGAGCGCACCGAGAGCTCGAGCTCGTCCACCTTGCGCAACAGGTTCGGGTTGAAGGGCAGCTCGGGCCGCCGCTCGCTCGGCATGGCGAGGTGCGGCTCCTCGAAGTTGATGAAGAGCTGGAGCTGGTCCTGCAGGATGCGCGCGGCGTAGGCGACCGCGTCCTCGGGTGCCACCGAGCCGTCGGTCTCGACCTGCATGATCAGCTTGTCGTAGTCGGTCTGCTGGCCGACCCGGGCATTGTCGACCCGGTAGGCGACCTTGCGCACCGGGCTGTAGATGGCATCCACCGCGATCAGCCCGATCGGCGCGTCCTCGCTCTTGTTGAGGTGCGCCGGCACGTAGCCCTTGCCGCTGTGGATGGTGAGCTCCATCGACAGCTTGCCGCCCTGGTCGACGTGGCAGATGACGTGGTCGGGGTCCATGATCTCGAGGTCGTGGCCGGCCTCGATCATGCCGGCGGTGACCACCTTCGGCCCCTCGACCTTGAGTGCGACGCGGCGCGGCCCCTCGCTGTGCAGCCGGAGCCCGAGCGACTTCAGGTTGAGGACGATGTCGGTGACGTCCTCGCGCACGCCCGGGATGGTCGAGAACTCGTGCAGCACGCCGTCGATGTGGATCGCGGTCACCGCCGCGCCCTGCAGCGACGAGAGCAGCACGCGCCTGAGCGCGTTGCCGAGCGTGATGCCGAAGCCCCGCTCCAGCGGCTCGACCACCAGGACCGCCTCCCGGTCGGGGCGGCGACCCGGCTGCACGTCGAGCTTCTGGGGCTTGATCAGCTCCTGCCAGTTCCTCTGGATCAACGAACCACCTCGCATCTGCACGGCTGCGATGCCCAATACGTCTGGGCCCGCGGGCCGGTCGAGCGGCCCGGGGCGGGTTGCGCGAAGGATCACACCGACGGCTCAGACGCGCCGGCGCTTGCGCGGCCGACAGCCATTGTGCGGGATCGGTGTGACGTCGCGGATGGATGTGATCGTGAAGCCCACCGACTGCAAGGCACGCAGCGCCGATTCGCGGCCGGAGCCCGGCCCGCGCACCTGTACCTCGAGGGTCCGCATGCCGTGCTCCATCGCCTTGCGGCCGGCGGCCTCGGCGGCCACCTGCGCGGCGAAGGGAGTCGACTTGCGCGAGCCCTTGAAGCCCTGCGAGCCGGCCGACGACCAGGCGATCGCGTTGCCCTGCGCGTCGGTGATGGTGATCATGGTGTTGTTGAAGGTCGCGGCGACGTGCGCCACGCCCGAGGTGATGTTCTTGCGCTCGCGACGGCGAACGCGGCCGGTGGTCTCGGTCGCCATGGCTTACTTCTTGGTCGCCTTCTTCTTGCCCGCGATCGGCCGGGCCGGTCCCTTGCGCGTGCGCGCGTTGGTGTGGGTCCGCTGGCCGCGGACCGGCAGCCCGCGCCGGTGCCGCAGCCCGCGGTAGCAGCCCAGGTCCATCAGCCGCTTGATGTTCATCGCCACCTCGCGGCGGAGATCGCCCTCGACCTTGTGCTCGCGGTCGATGACCTCGCGGATCCGCGCCAGCTCGGCGTCGGTCAGCTCGTGCGTCCGCCGCTGATGGGCGATCCCGCAGCGGTCCAGGATGACCTTGGAATTGCTCGGGCCGATCCCGTAGATGTAGGTCAGCGCGACCCAGATCGGCTTCTGGCTCGGGATGTTGACACCGGCGATGCGGGCCACCTCAGACTCTCCTGGTCTCGACCGGGCGAGTGGCGAGCGCGACCGGCCCTTCCGGCCGCGCGCCCGAAAAGCTCGCGGAGTATAGGGAGCGGCGGCCCGCCGTCAATCGCGGACCTCCGCCAGGACGCGGCCGATCGCCGCGGTCACCTCCTCGATCGAGGCCATGCCGTCGACCGGGCGCAGGAGCCCGCGGGCCGCGTAGAACGGCAGGAGCGGTGCGGTCTGCGCCGCGTAGGCCTCGAGCCGCGTGCGTACCGCCTCGGCCGTGTCGTCCTTCCGGCGGGTGAACTCGGTGCTGCCGCAGACGTCGCACACGCCTTCGACCTTCGGCCGCTTGAAGCGGTCGTGGTAGCCGGCCCCGCACCTGGCGCAGGCGAACCGCCCGGCGATCCGCTCGACCAGTGCCTCGACGTCGACCCGGAACTCGATCACCGCATCGAGCTTCAGGCCGCGCGCCGCGAGCATCGAATCGAGCGCCTCGGCCTGCGCCACGGTGCGCGGGAAGCCGTCCAGCACGAAGCCGCGCGCGCAGTCGGGCTCGGCAAGCCGCTCGGCCACGATGCCGTTGATGATCGCATCGGAGACGAGCTCGCCGCGCTCCATCACCGCCTTGGCCTGCCGGCCGATCTCGGTGCCCCTGGCGACCGCGGCGCGCAGCATGTCGCCGGTCGAGAGCTGCGGGATGCCGTAGCGCTCGACGAGCCACCTGGCCTGGGTGCCCTTGCCGGCGCCGGGCGGACCGAGCAGGACGAGCCTCATCCCCGTCTCCCGCGCAGCCGCGCCTTCTTGATCAGCCCCTCGTACTGGTGCGCGATCAGGTGCGACTGGATCTGCGCCACCGTATCCATCGTCACCGAGACGACGATCAGGAGCGAGGTGCCGCCGAAGTAGAAGGGCACGGCGTACTGCGAGATGAGGATCTCGGGCAGCACGCAGACCGCGGCCAGGTAGAGGGCGCCGACCGTGGTCAGCCGGGTCAGGACGTAGTCGAGATACTCGGCGGTGCGCTGGCCCGGGCGGATGCCGGGGATGAAGCCGCCGTGCTTCTTCAGGTTGTCGGCCGTCTCCTGCGGGTTGAAGACGATCGAGGTGTAGAAGAAGGCGAAGAACACGATCAGCGCCACGTAGATGGCGATGTGCAGCGGCTGGCCGTAGCCGAGCGCGCTCGTGATCACGATCAGCCACTCGGGGCCACCCTGGCCGGTGAAGCTGCCGACCGTGGCGGGCAGGAGGAGGAGCGAGCTCGCGAAGATCGCCGGGATCACGCCCGAGGTGTTGAGCTTCAAGGGCAGGTGCGAGCTCTCGCCGCCGAACATCCGGTTCCCGCCCACCATCCGCTTGGGATACTGGACGATCAGGCGGCGCTGCGCCCGTTCGACGAACACGATGAAGGTGATCACCGCGGCCGCGATCACGAACAGCAGCAGGATGAACAGCGTCGACATCGCCCCGGTGCGGCCGAGCTCGAGCAGGGCCGCGAGCGCACTCGGCAGGGCGGCGATGATGCCCACGAAGATGATCAACGAGATGCCGTTGCCGATGCCGCGCGCGGTCACCTGCTCCCCGAGCCACATCAGGAAGACGGTGCCGCCCACGATCGTGATCACCGTCGTGATGCGGAAGAACCAGCCCGGGTCGATCACCGCCGAGCCGTTCGGCCCCGTGGTCGCCTCGAGCCCGATCGCCATGCCCCAGGCCTGGAAGGCGGCCAGCACCACGGTCAGGTAGCGGGTGTACTGGTTGATCTTCTTGCGCCCGCTCTCGCCCTCCTTCTTGAGCTGCTCGAGCGTCGGCGAGACCGCGGTCATCAGCTGCAGGATGATCGAGGCCGAGATGTAGGGCAGGATGCCGAGCGCGAAGATCGACATGCGCTCGAGGGCGCCTCCCGCGAACATGTTGAACATGCCGAGGATGCCGCCCCGCTGCTGGGCGAAGATCTGCGCCATGATGGCCGGGTCGATGCCCGGCAGGGGCACGTAGGTGCCGAGCCGATAGACGATCAGGCAGCCGAGCGTGAACCAGATGCGCTTCTTGAGCTCGGTGGCCTTGGCGAAGGCCCCGAAGTTGATCGCACCCGCGAGCTGCTCGGCCGCCGAGGCCATGGTCCCGTCCCTCAGCCGGCGGCCGGCTCGGCGGCGGGCGGCAGCACGACGCTGCCCCCGGCCTTCTCGACCGCCTCGATCGCCTTCTTCGAGGCGTGCGCCACCTCGAGCGTGAGGGCGACCGCCAGCTCGCCGCGCGCCAGGAGGCGCACCCCGTCGCGGGCGCGGCGGATCACCCCGGCCTCGACCAGGCCCGCGGCATCGAGCCGGGCGCCGGGTGCGATCTTGCCCGCCTCCACGGCCGCCTGCAGCGTGTCCAGGTTGAGCACCGTGAACTCGCCGCGCGTCGGGTTCTTGAAGCCGCGCTTGGGCAGCCGGCGGTAGATCGGCATCTGGCCACCCTCGAACCAGGGCGGCTTCGGGTTGGACCGGCGCGCCTTGGCACCCTTGTGGCCCTTGCCCGAGGTCTTGCCGAGGCCCGAGCCGATGCCGCGGCCGAGCCGCTTCCTGGCCGACCGGGCACCCGGATTGTCCCTGAGCTCGTTGAGCTTCATCGCCCGCTCCTCAATCCGCCGCGACCGGCTCGACCTTGACCAGATGGCGGACCTTCTCGATCCGCCCGCGATTGGACGGCGTGTCCTCGATCACCCGCGAGCGGTGCAGCTTGTTGAGGCCGAGGCAGACCAGGGTGGCCCGCTGGTCGGCCGGCCGGCCGATCGGGCTGCCGATCTGCGTCACCTTGAGCTTGGCGGTCGCCATGACGGTCCCCTCCCCCGGCCTCACTCGGCCCGCGCCGCCTCGCCGCCGCCGTCGCGCCGGCCGATCAGGTCGGTGATCTTCTTGCCGCGCTTGGCGGCCACGGTGCGCGGCGAGCAGACCGCCTGCAGCGCCGCGAAGGTCGCCTTGACCATGTTGTGCGGGTTGGCGGAGCCGAGCGACTTCGCCACCACGTCGCCGATGCCGAGCGCCTCGAACACCGCGCGCATCGGCCCGCCGGCGATGATGCCGGTGCCCGGCGGGGCGGCGCGCAGCACCACGCTGCCGGCGCCGAACCGGCCGAGCACGTCGTGGTGCAGCGTGCGGCCCTGGCGCAGCGGCACGCGGATCATGCCGCGCTTGGCCTGCTCGGTCGCCTTGCGCACCGCCTCCGGCACCTCGCGCGCCTTGCCGGAGCCGTAGCCGACCCGGCCCTTGCCGTCGCCGACCACGACCAGCGCCGAGAAGCCGAACCGGCGGCCGCCCTTGACCACCTTGGCGACGCGGTTGACGCTCACGAGCCGATCGATCAGCTCGCTCTCGCCCCGCTCCTCGCCGCCCGCGCGCTCGCGTCCTCGTGCCATGCCCTTCCCGCCCTCAGAAGACGAGCCCGCCCTCGCGGGCGCCCTCGGCCAGGGCCTGCACCCGGCCGTGATAGCGATAGCCGCCGCGGTCGAAAACCACCGCCTCGACCCCGGCCGCCCTGGCCCGCTCGGCGAGCAGGAGGCCGACCCGCTTGGCGGCCTCCCTGTCGGCCCCGGTCCTGAGCGCCGCCCTGAGCTCCCTGTCGAGCGTCGAGGCCGCGGCCAGCGTGCGGCCCTGCGCGTCGTCGATGATCTGCCCGTAGATGTGCCGGCTCGAGCGGTGCACCGACAGCCGCGGCCGGCCGGACCCCTGGGTCCGCAGCCGGTAGCGGACCCGGGCGGCCCGCCGCGCGAAGCGCTCGGATGACTTCACCATGGCTACTTCTTCTTGCCTTCCTTGCGGACGATCACCTCCTCCGCGTACTTGATGCCCTTGCCCTTGTAGGGCTCGGGCTTGCGGAAGCCGCGGATCTCGGCGGCGATCTGCCCGACCTTCTGCCGGTCGGCGCCGGTGATGGTGATCTGGGTCGGGCTCTCGCAGGTGATCTTCACGTCCGGCGGGATCGCGAACTTGATGTCGTGGCTGAAGCCGAGCTGGAGGGTCAGGATCTTCCCGTCCGCCGCGGCGCGGTAGCCCACCCCGCTGATCTCGAGCCTGCGCGTGAAGCCCTCGGCCACGCCCTTGACCATGTTGGCGACGAGCGTGCGCGACAGGCCCCACATCGCGCGCGCCCGCTCCGCCTCGCCGCGCGGCCGCACCACCACCCGTCCGTCCTCGAGCGCCACGCTCACCTCATCGGGCAGCGTGCGCGCGAGCTCGCCCAGCCGGCCCCTGGCGCGGACCGTCTGGCCCTCGACCGCGACCGCGACGCCGGCGGGGACGGGAACCGGATGCTTGCCGATGCGCGACATGGCTCAGAACACCGTGCAGAGGACTTCGCCGCCGACCTTGAGCTCGCGCGCCTCCGCGTCCGACACGACGCCGCGCGGGGTCGACAGGATGGCGATGCCCAGGCCGTTGTAGACCTGCGGCAGATCCTTGACCCCGGCGTAGATGCGCCGTCCCGGCTTGGAGACCCGCTTGAGCTCGCGGATCACCGGCTCGCCGTTGTGGTACTTGAGCTCGATCGACAGCTCGCGGATGCCCGGGCGGATGTCGACCGTCTCGTAGTTGCGGATGTAGCCCTCGCGCTTGAGCACTTCCAGCACGCTCTGGCGCAGCTTGGACGCCGGCGAGCGCACCGCGCTCTTCTGCGCGCGCTGGCCGTTGCGGATGCGCGTCAGCATGTCACCGAGCGGATCAGAGCCCACCATCACCGTTCCCCGCCCTCACCAGCTCGACTTGACGCAGCCGGGCACCTGGCCCTGCGAGGCCAGTTCGCGCAGCGCGATGCGCGACAGCCCGAACTTGCGGTAGTAGCCGCGCGGCCGCCCGGTCAGCGTGCAGCGGTTGCGGATGCGCACCGCCGCCCCGTTGCGCGGCAGCGCCGCGAGGGCGAGGGTCGCCTCGAACCGCTCCTCGGGATCGCGGCTCTTGTCCATCACCACCTTCTTGAGCGCCGCCCGCTTGGCCTGGAACTTGGCCGTCAGCCGCCGGCGACGCTCGTTCTTCTCGACCGCGCTCTTCTTGGCCATCGCTCACTTCCGGAACGGCATGTTGAAGCCGGCGAGGAGGGCCCTGGCCTCCTCGTTGGTCCTGGCGGTGGTGCAGATGATGATGTCCATCCCCCGCACCTCGTCCACCTCGTCGAAATTGATCTCCGGGAAGATGATCTGCTCCTTGATCCCGAAGGCGTAGTTGCCGCGGCCGTCGAAGCTGCGCTCCGGCACGCCGCGGAAATCGCGCACCCGCGGCAGCGCGATGTTGATCAGACGATCCAGGAACTCGTACATCCGCTCGCGGCGCAGCGTCACGCGGCAGCCGATCGCCATGCCCTTGCGCACCTTGAAGTTGGCGACCGACTTGCGCGCCCGGCACTCGACCGGCTTCTGGCCGGCGATCTTGGCCATGTCGCGCATGGCGTTGTCGAGCTTCTTCTTGTCGGCGACCGCCTCGCCCACGCCCATGTTGAGGACGATCTTGTCGAGCCGCGGCACCTGCATCGCGCTCTTGTAGCCGAACCGCTCGACGAGCTGCGGCCGGACCGTGCTCTCGTAATGCTCCTTGAGCCGTGCCATGGCGCGTCCCTCAGCGGTCGATCAGCTCGCCGGAGCGCTTGGCGAAGCGCACCTTGCGGCCGTCCTCGAGGAAGCGGAAGCCGACGCGGGTCGGCTTGCCGTCCTTGGGATCCAGATGGGCGAGGTTGGCGAGCGCGATCGGCGCCTCCTTGGTCACGATCCCGCCCTGCGGGTTCTTGGCCGAGGGCTTGGTGTGCCGCTTCACCAGCCGCACCCCCTGCACCACCGCGCGCCCCTCGTCCGGCAGGACCTTCAGCACCTCGCCCTGCTTGCCCTTGTCGCGACCGGTCGTCACCACGACCTTGTCGCCCTTCCTGATCTTGGCGGCCATCAGAGCACCTCGGGCGCCAGCGAGATGATCTTCATGAACTTCTTCGCCCGCAGCTCGCGCGTCACCGGGCCGAAGATGCGCGTGCCGATCGGCTCGCCCTGGTTGTTGATCAGCACCGCGGCGTTCTTGTCGAAGCGGATCGAGCTGCCGTCCGGGCGGTGGATCTCCTTGGCGGTGCGGACGATCACCGCCTTGGCCACCTCGCCCTTCTTGACCTTGCCGCGCGGGATCGCCTCCTTGATGGCCACGACGATCACGTCGCCCACCGTGCCCCACTTGCGGTGCGAGCCGCCCAGCACGCGGATGCACTCCACCCGCCTCGCGCCGGAATTGTCGGCCACGTCGAGATCGGTCTCGGGCATGATCATGGCTGGATCCTCACCCCTGCGCCGCCGTCGGGCCGCCCTCGACCACCAGCTCCCAGCGCTTCCTGGCCGAGAGCGGCCGGCACTCGCGGATCCGCACCACGTCGCCGACCTTGCAGCGATTGTCCGGGTCGTGGGCCATGTAGCGCTTCGAGGTCTTCACCGTCTTGCCGTACACGGGGTGCATGACGCGTCGTTCGACCCGCACGACGATCGTCTTGTCCGCCTTGTCGCTCACCACCGTGCCCTGCAGCACCCGCCTCGGCATCGTCCCCGTCCCTCACGCCTTCGCCGCGCGCCGGCGCTCGCCCACGATCGTCAACAGGCGCGCGATCTCGCGCCGCACCTCGCGCACCCGCCGCGTGTTCTCGAGCTGCCCCGTCGCCTTCTGGAAGCGCAGGTTGAACTGCTCCTTCTTGAGATCGAGGAGCCGAGCCCCGAGCTGGTCGTCGGTCTGCGCACGCAGGTCCGCCGCGGTCATCGCCTCAAGCCCCCTCCTGGATGCGCGCCACGAACTTGGTGCGGATCGGAAGCTTCGCCGCACCGCGCGCGATCGCCTCGGCCGCGAGCTCGGCCGGCACCCCGTCGATCTCGAACAGGATGCGCCCCGGCTTGACCCGGCACACCCAGTACTCGACCGAGCCCTTGCCCTTGCCCATGCGCACCTCGGCCGGCTTCCGGCTGATCGGCAGGTCCGGGAACACCCGGATCCACACCCGCCCGGCGCGCTTGAGATGCCGGGTGATGGCCCGCCGCGCCGCCTCGATCTGCCGCGCGGTCACCCGCTCGGGCTCGAGCGCCTTCATCCCGTAGGCGCCGAAGTCGAGCGAGAAGCCGCCCTTGGCCAGCCCCTTGATGCGGCCCTTGTGGGCCTTCCTGAACTTGGTGCGGTTCGGCTGCAGCATCAGGCCTCGCTCCCACGCCGGCTCTCCGAGCGCGGCGCCGGCGCGGACTCGGCGAGCTTGCGGTCGTAGGCCATCGGATCGTGCTCGAGGATCTCGCCGCGATAGACCCAGACCTTGACCCCGCAGGTGCCGTAGGGGGTCTTGGCCGTGGCGCGGCCGAAGTCGATGTTGCCGCGCAGCGTGTGCAACGGCACGCGGCCCTCGCGGTACCACTCGGTGCGTGCGATCTCCGCGCCACCGAGCCGCCCGCCGCAGGTCACCTTGATGCCCTGCGCGCCGAGCCGCATCGCCGACTGCACCGCCCGCTTCATGGCGCGCCGGAAGGTCACCCGCTTCTCGAGCTGCTGGGCGATGTTCTCGGCCACGAGCTTGGCATCGAGCTCGGGCTTGCGGATCTCGACGATGTTGAGGGTCACGTCGCCCGAGCAGCGCTGCGCCAGCTCGCGCCGGATGTTCTCGATCTCCTGACCCTTCTTGCCGATCACCACGCCCGGCCGGGCGGTGTGGATCGTCACGCGCGCCTTCTTGGCCGGGCGCTCGACGATGACCCGGCTCACCCCGGCCTGCGCCAGCCGGCGCTCCAGATAGGAGCGGATCTCGAGGTCCTCGGCCAGGAGCCTGGCGTAGTCGCCGTCGCTGTACCAGCGCGAGTCCCAGGTGCGGTGCACCCCGAGCCTGAGCCCGATCGGGTTGACCTTCTGGCCCATCAGGCCACCTCCTCCGCCTGGCGCACGACGATCCTGAGCCGGCTCCAGTACTTGTGGATCCGGCCGGAGCGGCCGCGCGCGCGCGCGTGCATCCGCTTCATGACGAGCTGCTTGCCGACGCTGGCCTCGGCCACGACGAGGCGATCGACATCGAGCCCGTGATTGTTCTCGGCGTTGGCGATGGCGCTCTCCAGCACCTTCTTGACCGTCGCCGCCGCGCGCTTCCGGGAGAAGGTGAGCGCGGTCACCGCGCGCCCGGCCGACAGCCCGCGGATCAGGCCCGCCACCAGATCGAGCTTCCGCGGGCTCACGCGCAGCATGAGGCCCTGCGCGAGGGCCTCGCTCTCCGCCAGCCGCCGCTCCTGCCTCGGCTTGCCCATGCTACTTCCTCTTGACCTTCTTGTCGGCGCCGTGCCCGTGGAAGGTGCGGGTCGGGGCGAACTCGCCGAGCTTGTGCCCGACCATGTTCTCGGTCACGTAGACCGGCACGAACTTCTTGCCGTTGTGCACGGCGAAGGTCAGGCCGACGAAGTCCGGCACGATGGTCGACCGGCGCGACCAGGTCTTGATGATGTCGTTGCGGCCCGAGGCGCGCACCTTCTCGACCTTGTCGAACAGGTAGCCGTCGACGAACGGGCCCTTCCAGACCGAGCGCGGCATGGCTCAGCCACCCCTCTTCTTGGCGAGATGCCGGCTCCTGAGGATCATGCCGGTGGTCCGCTTGTTGCGCCTCGTCTTGTGCCCCTTGGTCGGCTGGCCCCACGGGCTCACCGGGTGACGGCCACCCGAGGTGCGGCCCTCGCCGCCGCCGTGCGGATGGTCGATCGGGTTCATGGACACGCCGCGATTGTGCGGCCGGCGGCCCTTCCAGCGCATCCGCCCGGCCTTGCCCCAGTTGACGTTCTGGTGGTCGGGATTGGACACCGCCCCCACCGTCGCCATGCAGTTCTGGTGGACGAGGCGGATCTCGCCCGACATCAGCCGCACCTGGGCGTAGTCGCCGTCGCGGCCGATCAGCTGGGCGAAGGTCCCGGCCGAGCGGGCGAGCTGGCCACCCTTGCCGATCTTGAGCTCGACATTGTGGATGATCGTGCCGACCGGGATGCTCTTGAGCGGTGCGGCGTTGCCGGGCTTGATGTCGACCTTCTCGCCGGCGATCACCCGATCGCCCGCGGCCAGCCGCTGCGGCGCGAGGATGTAGGACTGCTCGCCGTCGGCGTAGCGCAGCAGCGCGATGAACCCCGTCCGGTTCGGATCGTACTCCAGCCGCTCGACGGTCGCCTCCACGCCGAACTTGCGCCGCTTGAAGTCGATCACCCGGTAGGTGCGCTTGTGCCCACCGCCGCGGAAGCGGACGGTCACGTGGCCGTGCGCGTTGCGCCCGCCGCTCGACGTCTTGCCGCGGGTCAGGGCCTTGACCGGCTTGCCCTTGTGCAGCTCGGAGCGGTCCACGAGCACGAGCTGGCGGCGGGCGGCGCTGGTCGGCTTGTAGCTCTTGAGGGCCATCGCCTCAGATCCCCGTGGTCACGTCGATGCGCGCGCCCTCGGCGAGCGTCACGATCGCCTTCTTGACGTCCGGACGCCGGCCCGGGCGGCCGCGGAACCGCTTGACCTTGCCCTTGACGTTCATCGTGTTGACCGCCTTGACCTTGACGTTGAAGAGCGCCTCGACCGCGGCCTTGATCGAGGGCTTGGTGGCGTCCGGGCGGACCTTGAAGACGACCTGGTTCTTCTCCGAGAGCAGCGTCGCCTTCTCGGTGATGACCGGCGCCACGATGACGTCGTAGGTCGAGGGTTTGATCATCCGAGGCGCTCCGCGAGGCCTTGCACCGCCTCGGTGGTCAGCACGAGCGTGTCGCGCTTGAGGATGTCGTAGACGTTCGCACCCTGCACCGGCAGCACCACGATGCCCGGCAGGTTGCGCGCGCCGAGCGCGAAGTTGCGGTCGATCTCGGCACCGCCAACGAGCAGCGCCGAGCCGAGACCGAGCCGCTGCATCGCCGCCTGGACGTGGCGCGTCTTGGGCTCGTCCAGGGCCAGCCGGTCGAGGACCAGGAGCTTGCCCTCCTTGACCTTGGCCGAAAGGGCGCAGCGCATCGCCATGGCCCGCACCTTCTTGGGCAGGTCGATCGCGTGGCTGCGCGGCTGCGGACCGAAGACCACGCCGCCGCCGCGGAAGATGTTGGCGCGCCGCGAGCCGTGCCGGGCCCGGCCGGTGCCCTTCTGCTTGTAGAGCTTGGCCCCGGTGCGGTTGACCTCGGCGCGCGTCTTCACCTTGTGCGTGCCGCGCCGCCGCTTGGCGAGCTGCCAGACCACCATCCGCTGCAGGATGTCGGGGCGCACCTCGACGCCGAACACCGCCTCGTCGAGCTCGACGGTGCCCACATCCTGCGCCTCCAGGTTCTTCACGGGCAGCTGCATGCTCAGGCCTCCGGCTCCTCGTGGACGATGGCCTGGGCCTCCTCGCCGGCCTTGACGAGCGCCGCCGGGAAGGGCGCCTCCTTGGGCAGCGCGCGCTTGACCGCATCGCGCACCTGCACCCAGGCGCCGGGCGCCCCGGGCACGCCGCCCTTGACCAGGATCACGCCGGTGGCCGGGTCGACGCCGAACACCTCGAGGTTCTGCACGGTCACCCGCCGGGCTCCCATGTGGCCGGCCATCTTCTTGCCCTTGAAGACCTTGCCCGGGTCCTGGCGGTTGCCGGTCGAGCCGTGCGAGCGGTGCGAGATCGAGACACCGTGGCTCGCCCTGAGCCCGCCGAAATTGTGCCGCTTCATGGCACCGGCGAAGCCCTTGCCGATCGACACCGCGGCGACGTCGACATGTTGCCCGGCCACGAAGTGCCCGACGTGGATCTCGCTGCCCACCTCGAGCAACGCATCCGGGGAGACGCGGAACTCGGCGAGCTTGGCCTTGGGCTCGACCTTGGCCTTGGCGAAGTGGCCGCGCATCGGTTTGGTGACGTTCTTCGTCTTCCGGGTCCCCACGCCGAGCTGGACCGCCGTGTAGCCGTCCTTCTCGGCGGTGCGCACCGCCACGACTTCGCACTTGTCGACCTTGAGCACGGTCACCGGCACGTGGCTGCCGTCCACGCCGAAGAGCCGCGTCATGCCCAGCTTGCGGGCCAGGAGCCCCGTGCGCATCACCGTCCCCTCAGAGCTTGATCTCGACGTCCACACCCGCCGCCAGATCGAGCTTCATGAGCGCGTCCACGGTCTGCGGGGTCGGGTCGACGATGTCGAGGAGCCGCTTGTGGGTGCGGATCTCGAACTGCTCGCGGCTCTTCTTGTCGACGTGCGGCGAGCGGTTGACCGTGAACTTCTCGATCACGTTCGGAAGCGGGATCGGACCGCGCACCCGGGCGCCGGTCCGCTTCGCCGTGCCGACGATCTCGCGCACCGACTGGTCGAGCACGCGGTGGTCGAAGGCCTTGAGGCGGATGCGGATGTTCTGCGTTTCCATGGAAGCGGTCCGATCCCGTCCGGCTCACTCGATGATCGCGGCGACCACGCCGGCGCCGACGGTCCGGCCGCCCTCGCGGATCGCGAAGCGCAGCCCCTGCTCCATCGCGATCGGCGAGATCAGCTCGACCTCCATCGTCACGTTGTCGCCCGGCATCACCATCTCCGTGCCCTCGGGCAGCTTGATCGAGCCGGTGACGTCCGTCGTGCGGAAGTAGAACTGCGGCCGGTAGTTGGAGAAGAACGGCGTGTGCCGGCCGCCCTCCTCCTTGGTCAGCACGTAGGTCTCGGCCGTGAACTTCTTGTGCGGGGTGATCGAGCCCGGCTTGCAGAGCACCTGGCCGCGCTCGACGTCGTCGCGCTTGGTGCCGCGCAGCAAGAGGCCGACATTGTCGCCCGGCTCGCCCTGGTCGAGCAGCTTGCGGAACATCTCGACACCCGTGCAGACCGTCTTCGTGGTCGGGCGGATGCCGACGATCTCCACCTCCTCGCCGACCTTGATCACGCCGCGCTCGATGCGCCCGGTGACCACCGTGCCGCGACCGGAGATCGAGAACACGTCCTCGACCGGCATCAGGAACGGCTTGTCCTTCTCGCGCACCGGCTGCGGCACGTGGCTGTCGACCGCCTTCATGAGCTCGAGGATGCTGTTCCTGCCGATCGCGTCGTCCCGGCCCTCGAGCGCAGCCAGCGCCGAGCCCTTGATGATCGGGATCTCGTCGCCCGGGAACTGGTACTTGGAGAGGAGCTCGCGCACCTCGAGCTCGACCAGCTCCAGCAGTTCCGGATCGTCGACCATGTCGACCTTGTTCAGGTAGACGACGATCGCCGGCACGCCCACCTGGCGGGCGAGCAGGATGTGCTCGCGGGTCTGCGGCATCGGACCGTCGGCGGCCGAGACCACGAGGATGGCGCCGTCCATCTGCGCCGCCCCGGTGATCATGTTCTTGACGTAGTCGGCGTGGCCCGGGCAGTCGACGTGCGCGTAGTGGCGCTGGTCGGTCTCGTACTCGACGTGCGCGGTGTTGATGGTGATGCCGCGCGCCTTCTCCTCCGGCGCCTTGTCGATCTGGTCGTAGGCGGTGAACTGGGCGCGGCCCTGCTCGGCGAGGACCTTGGTGATGGCGGCCGTCAACGTCGTCTTGCCGTGATCGACGTGGCCGATCGTGCCGATGTTGCAGTGCGGCTTGGTCCGCTCGAACTTTGCCTTGGCCATCTCCGGTCCTCCGCTGAAACCCGCGCCCGCTGCGAGCCCGTCAGGCGTACTTCGCCCGAATCTCCTCGGCCACCATCTGCGGCACGGGCTCGTAGTGGTCGAAGTGCATGGTGAACTGCGCCCGCCCCTGACTCAGCGAGCGCAGCGTGTTGACGTAGCCGAACATGGTGGCGAGCGGCACCATGGCACTCACCACCTGGCCGTTGCCGCGCGGCTCCATCCCGGTGATCTGGCCGCGCCGGCTGTTCAGATCGCCGATGATGTCGCCCATGTACTCCTCCGGCGTAACCACCTCGACCCGCATCACCGGCTCCAGGAGCTGCGGGCCGGCCTTGGCGGCCGCCTCCTTGAAGGCCGCGCGCGCCGCGATCTCGAAGGCGAGCGCCGAGCTGTCCACTTCGTGATAGGCGCCGTCGACCAGCGTCGCCTTGAGGTCGATCATCGGGAAGCCCGCGATCACGCCGCTGCCGAGCGAGGACTCCAGGCCCTTCTGCACGCCCGGCACGTACTCCTTCGGCACCGCGCCGCCGACCACCTTGTTCTCGAAGACGAAGCCCTGGCCCTTCTCCGCCGGCTCCAGCACCAGCCGCACGCGGGCGAACTGCCCGGACCCGCCGGTCTGCTTCTTGTGCGTGTAGTCGACCTCGGCGCGCCGGGTGATGGTCTCGCGGTAGGCGACCTGCGGGGCGCCGACATTGGCCTCGACCTTGTACTCCCGCTTCATCCGGTCGACGATGATCTCGAGGTGGAGCTCGCCCATCCCCTTGATCACCGTCTGGCCCGATTCGGGATCGCTCGACACCCGGAAGGACGGGTCCTCGGCCGCGAGCCGGCTCAGCGCCACGCCGAGCTTCTCCTGGTCCGCCTTGGACTTGGGCTCGACCGCGACCTCGATGACCGGCTCGGGGAACTCCATCCGCTCGAGCACCACGGGCTTGGCCGGATCGCACAGCGTGTCGCCGGTGGTCGTGTTCTTGAGACCGACCAGGGCCACGATGTCGCCCGCGTGCGCCTCCTTGATCTCCTCGCGATTGTTGGCGTGCATCAGCAGGATGCGGCCGATGCGCTCGCGCTGGTCCTTGACCGTGTTGAGGAGGTAGGAGCCGCTCTCCAGCCGACCCGAATAGAGCCGCACGAAGGTGAGCGTGCCGACGAACGGGTCCGACATGATCTTGAAGGCGAGGGCCGCCATCGGCTCGGAATCGTCCGGCCGGCGCACCACCTTCTCCTCACCGCGCGGGCTCGTGCCCTCGACCGGCGGCAGGTCGACCGGCGAGGGCAGGAAGTCGACCACCGCATCGAGCAGCGGCTGGACGCCCTTGTTCTTGAACGCCGCCCCGCACAGCACCGGCACGATCTTGAACTCGACCGTGCCTTTCCGCAGGCAGCGGATCAGCGTCGCCTCGTCCGGCTCCTCGCCGCCCAGATAGGCCTCGAGGACGGAATCGTCCATCTCCGCCGCGGCCTCGATCAGCCTGGTGCGGTACTCGGCCGCCTTCCCCCTGAGGTGGTCGGGGATCGGCCGGTCCTCGAACTTGGCGCCCAGCGTCTCCTCGAGCCACACCACCGCCTTGTTGCGCAGGACGTCGACGACGCCCGTGAACTCGGCCTCGTGCGCGATCGGGAAGTTGACGACCACGGCGTTCGCGCCGAGCCGCTCCTTGATCATGTCGAGGCAGCGCCAGAAGCTGGCGCCGGTCCGATCCATCTTGTTGACGAAGCAGATCCGCGGCACGCGGTACTTGTCGGCCTGGCGCCAGACCGTCTCGGTCTGCGGCTCGACCCCGGCCACCCCGTCGAACACCGCGACCGCACCGTCGAGCACGCGCAGCGAGCGCTCGACCTCGATCGTGAAGTCGACGTGGCCCGGCGTGTCGATGATGTTGACGCGGTGGTCGCGCCAGAAGGTCGTCGTCGCCGCCGAGGTGATGGTGATCCCCCGCTCCTGCTCCTGCTCCATCCAGTCCATCGTCGCGGTGCCCTCGTGCACCTCGCCGATCTTGTAGGACCGTCCGGTGTAGTAGAGGATCCGCTCGGTCGTGGTGGTCTTGCCGGCATCGATGTGGGCCATGATGCCGATGTTGCGGTAGCGGTCGATCGGGACCTGTCGCGCCATGGTCGCTGCCTCGGGCCTGGCCGCCGTCACCAGCGATAGTGCGAGAAGGCCCGGTTGGCCTCGGCCATCCGGAGCGTGTCCTCGCGCTTCTTGAAGGCGGCACCGCGGCCGTTGGCGGCATCGAGGAGCTCGCCCGCCAGCCGCTCGATCATCGTCTTCTCCGAACGCGCCTGCGCGGTCTGGATGAGCCAGCGGATGGCGAGCGCCTGACGGCGCTCCGGGCGCACCTCGACCGGCACCTGGTAGGTGGCGCCACCGACCCGGCGCGAGCGCACCTCGAGCGCCGGCTTCACGTTCTCGAGGGCGTCGTGGAACATCTGCAGCGGGTCCTTGCCGGTCCGCTTCGACATGCGGTCGAAGGCGCCGTACACGATCGCCTCGGCCACCGACTTCTTGCCCTCGCGCATGACGCAGTTGATGAACTTGGCGACCACCTGGTCCCCGAACTTCGGGTCGGGGAGGACCTGGCGCTTGACGGCGGCGCGGCGACGCATCTCAGCCCCTCCTCACTTCGGCCGCTTCACGCCGTACTTGGAGCGCCCCTGCTTGCGCCCCTGCACGCCCTGGGTGTCCAGCGTGCCGCGGATGATGTGGTAGCGCACGCCCGGCAGGTCCTTGACCCGCCCGCCGCGGATCAGCACGACCGAATGCTCCTGCAGGTTGTGCCCCTCGCCGGGGATGTAGCTCGTGACCTCGAAGCCGTTGGTCAGCCGCACGCGCGCCACCTTGCGCAGCGCCGAGTTCGGCTTCTTGGGCGTGGTCGTGTAGACCCGCGTGCACACGCCGCGCTTCTGCGGGCAGGCCTGCATCGCCGGAACCTTGTTGCGCTCCGGCTTCGGCGCCCGCCCCTTGCGCACGAGCTGGTTGATCGTCGGCATGCGTGACCGTCCTCGACCCTCGTCCCCGCGCCGTGGCGCTTCCGACACGAAACGACCGCCAGCCGGCCAACCCGGCCCCGGTCGTCCCGTCCTCTGGAACCTGCCGCCTGTGTTCGGTGCAGCGTCTGATCCGCGAGGGTCACCGCCTGCACCCAAGACAATGGCGGCCGGCTTTCTAGGGCCCGGCCCCGGGGGCCGTCAAGCCCCGCGACCGGCCCGGGCGGCGGCGGCACGCGGCCGCACGCCGCCCGCCCGCCTCACTCGCCGGCCGGCAGCTCGAGCTCGGGGATGCGCAGCATGCCCTCGCCCTCGGGCTTGCCGAGCTGCCGCTCGCCCCGGCCCTTCTTGAGCCGCTGCAGCACCCCGCCGGTGCCGGCCGGGATCAGCCGGCCGACGATCACGTTCTCCTTGAGCCCGGTCAGGTCGTCGACCTTGCCGGCGAACGCCGCGTCGGTCAGCACCCGCGTCGTCTCCTGGAACGAGGCCGCCGAGATGAACGACTGGGTCTGCAGGCTGGCCTTGGTGATGCCCTGCAGCACCGGGAAGCACTGCGCCGGGCGCCGCCCCTCGGCCGTCATCCGCTCGTTCACCCGCTCGTACTCGATCGCGTCGACCTGCTCGCCCACGAGGTAGGTGGTGTCGCCCGGATCCGTGACCTCCACCTTCTGCAGCATCTGGCGGACGATCACCTCGACGTGCTTGTCGTTGATCTTCACGCCCTGGAGCCGGTACACGTCCTGGATCTCGTTGACCAGGAACTGGGCGAGTGCCTCGACACCGAGCACCTTGAGGATGTCGTGCGGCACCGGGTTGCCCTCGACGATGAGATCGCCCGGCTTCACGAGATCGCCCTCCTGGACCACCACGTGGCGGCCCTTGGGGATCAGCTCCTCGACCGGGTCGAGGTCGCCGTCCGAGGGGATGATCCGCACCCGTCGCTTGCCCTTGTAGTCCTTGCCGAACTCGATCTTGCCCTCGATCGGCGCGATGATCGCCGCGTCCTTCGGCCGGCGTGCCTCGAACAGCTCGGCCACGCGCGGCAGGCCGCCCGTGATGTCGCGCGTCTTGGAGGCCTCCTTGGGCAGCCGGGCGAGCACGTCGCCGGCCTTGATCCGGCTGCCGTTCTCGACGCTCAGGATGGCGCTCATCGGCAACAGGTAGCGGGCCTCGGCCCCGGACGGCAGGACGATCGGGTCGCCCTTCTCGTCCTGGATCAGGATCGCCGGGCGCAGGCCCGCGGTGCGCGCGCTCTGCCGCCAGTCGATCACCTCCTTGAACGCCTTGCCGGTGCTCTCCTCGATGACCTCGCGGTAGGAGGTGCCCTCGATCATGTCGACGAACACGATCCGCCCCGAGACCTCGCTGATCACCGGCACGGTGTGCGGGTCCCACTCGGCCAGGAGCTGGCCGGCCTCGACCTGCGCGTCCGGCTCGACCAGGAGGCGGGTGCCCGAGGACAGCTTCTGGCGCAGCTTCTCGCGCCCGAGCTCGTCGTAGACGACGAGCTCGGTGTTCCGCCCGAGCACCACGAGCCGCTCGTCGCTGTCCTTGAGCAGGCGCGGGTTGACGAGCCTCACCTGGCCGGCGCAGGGGCTCTCGATCTGCGACTGCTCGACCGCGCTCTGCGCCGCCCCGCCGATGTGGAAGGTGCGCATGGTGAGCTGGGTGCCCGGCTCGCCGATCGACTGCGCGGCGATCACGCCGACCGCCTCGCCGAGATTGACCGGCGTGCCGCGCGCGAGATCGCGGCCGTAGCACTTGGCGCACACCCCGCCGGTGCTCTCGCAGGTCAGCACCGAGCGGACCTCGACCTTGTCGACCCCGGCCTCGTCGATCCGCCGGACCATCTCCTCGACCAGCAGCGTGCCGGCCTCGGCCAGCACCTCGCCGGTCTTGGGATGCAGGATGCCGCTCGCCGCGGTCCGCCCGAGGATCCGCTCGGCGAGCTCGTCGCCGGCGGAGGCCGCGGTGATCGTGAGATGCCGCTGCGTGCCGCAGTCCTCCTCGACGATGATGCAGTCCTGCGCCACGTCGACCAGCCGCCGCGTCAGGTAGCCCGAGTTGGCGGTCTTGAGCGCGGTGTCGGCCAGACCCTTGCGGGCGCCGTGCGTCGAGTTGAAGTACTCGAGCACGGTGAGCCCTTCCTTGAAGTTCGAGACGATCGGGTTCTCGATGATCTCGCCCGAGGGCTTCGCCATGAGGCCGCGCATGCCGGCGAGCTGCTTGATCTGGGCGGCCGAGCCGCGCGCGCCGGAATGCGCCATCATCCAGATCGAATTGGGCTGGCGCCGCTCGCCGTTCCGCCCGACCGCCAGCCGGACGTTCTGGATCTCGGCCATCATCTCGGCGCCGACGATCTCCGAGCACTTGTTCCAGGCGTCGACCAGCTTGTTGTACTTCTCGCCGCGGGTGATCAGGCCGTCGGCGTACTGCTGCTCGTACTGGCGGGTCATCTCCTGCGTGCGGCGGACGTGCTCCCACTTGGTCTTGGGGATGATCATGTCGTCCTTGCCGAACGAGATCCCGGCCCGGCAGGCGTGCACGAAGCCCAGGTTCATCAGCCGGTCGGCGAAGATCACCGTCTCCTTCTGCCCGCAGTGACGGTAGACCTCGTCGATGACCTGGCCGACCTCCTTCTTGGTCAGCACCCGGTTGACCAGCCGCGCGAAGCTGATCGCCGGATGCTGCGGCAGGATCTCGTAGATCAGCATGCGGCCCGGCGTGGTCGCGGCGACGCGGGTGACGAGCTCGCCGTCCGGCCCGACCTCCTGGATCCGCGCCTTGATCCGGCTGTGCAGCGAGACCACGCCGGCCGCGAGCGCGTGCTGCACCTCGTCGAGCCCGCAGAACAGCGAGCCCTCGCCCGGCTCACCCTCCTGCTCCAGCGAGAGATAGTAGAGCCCGAGCACGATGTCCTGCGTCGGCACGATGATCGGCTTGCCGTTCGCCGGCGACAGGATGTTGTTGGTCGACATCATCAACACGCGCGCCTCGAGCTGCGCCTCGAGCGACAGCGGCACGTGCACCGCCATCTGGTCGCCGTCGAAGTCGGCGTTGAAGGCGGTGCACACCAGCGGGTGGAGCTGGATCGCCTTGCCCTCGATCAGCACCGGCTCGAACGCCTGGATGCCGAGCCGGTGCAGGGTCGGCGCCCGGTTCAACAGCACCGGATGCTCGCGGATCACCTGCTCCAGGATGTCCCAGACCTCGGGCCGCTCCTTCTCGACCATGCGCTTGGCGGCCTTGATGGTCTGCGCCTTGCCGTAGAGCTCGAGCTTGGCGTAGACGAACGGCTTGAACAGCTCGAGCGCCATCTTCTTGGGCAGGCCGCACTGGTGCAGCTTGAGCTCGGGGCCCACCACGATCACCGAGCGGCCCGAATAGTCGACGCGCTTGCCGAGCAGGTTCTGGCGGAAGCGGCCCTGCTTGCCCTTGAGCATGTCGGAAAGGGACTTGAGCGGCCGCTTGTTGGCACCGGTGATGACCCGGCCGCGCCGGCCGTTGTCGAACAGCGCGTCGACCGCCTCCTGCAGCATGCGCTTCTCGTTGCGCACGATGATGTCGGGGGCGCGGAGCTCGATCAGCCGCTTCAGCCGGTTGTTGCGGTTGATCACGCGCCGGTAGAGGTCGTTCAGGTCGGACGTGGCGAAACGGCCGCCGTCGAGCGGCACGAGCGGGCGCAGCTCGGGCGGGATGATCGGCACCACCTCGAGCACCATCCACTCCGGCCGGTTGCCCGACTCGAGGAAGGTCTCGACCATCTTCAATCGCTTGACGAGCTTCTTGCGCTTGGCCTCCGAGCTCGTCTCGAGCAGGTCGGCGCGCATCTGCTCGCGCTCGCGCGCCAGATCGAGGCGCTTGAGCATGTCGCGCACCGCCTCGGCGCCGATCCCGGCGGTGAACGAGTCGTCGCCGAACTCGTCGCGGTAGCGCTGCATCTGCTCCTCGCTGAGGAGCTCGTTCTGCTTCAACGGCGTGAGACCGGGCTCGATCACCACCCAGTTCTCGAAGTAGAGCACGCGCTCCAGGTCGCGGAGCGTCATGTCGAGCAGCACGCCGATCCGCGACGGCACCGACTTCAGGAACCAGATGTGCGCGACCGGGGCGGCGAGCTCGATGTGCCCCATGCGCTCGCGGCGCACCTTCGACTGGATGACCTCGACGCCGCACTTCTCGCAGACGATGCCCTTGTACTTCATGCGCTTGTACTTGCCGCACAAGCACTCGTAGTCCTTGATCGGGCCGAAGATCTTGGCGCAGAACAGGCCGTCCCGCTCCGGCTTGAACGTCCGGTAGTTGATGGTCTCCGGCTTCTTGACCTCGCCGTAGGACCACTCCCGGATCTGGTCCGGGCTGGCGATGCTGATCCGGATCTGATCGAACTTCTGGGTGCCGACCGGCTGCCCGAAGAGATACATGAGATCGTTCATCGCTGTCCGCCCGCTCGCTCGAGGCCCGCCCGAAGTCCCGGATCCGACCGGCTCACTCGCCGGTCATCTCCTGCTGCAGCTCGACGTTCAAGGCGAGCGCCTGCAGCTCCTTGACCAGCACGTTGAAGCTCTCCGGGATCCCGGCCTCGAAGGTGTCCTCGCCGCGCACGATCGCCTCGTAGATCTTGGTACGTCCGGACACGTCGTCGGATTTCACCGTGAGCATCTCCTGCAGCGTGTAGGCTGCGCCATAGGCCTGCAGCGCCCAGCACTCCATCTCGCCGAAGCGCTGCCCGCCGAACTGCGCCTTGCCACCGAGCGGCTGCTGGGTGACGAGGCTGTAGGGGCCGACCGAGCGGGCGTGGATCTTGTCGTCGACGAGGTGGCCGAGCTTGAGCATGTAGATGTAGCCCACGGTCACCGGCCGCTCGAACGGCTCGCCCGTGCGCCCGTCGTAGAGCGTCACCTGGCCCGAGCGGTCGCAGCCCGCCTCCTCGAGCAGGCGCACGATGTCGGCCTCGTGCGCCCCGCCGAACACGGGCGTGGCGATCGGCACGCCCTCGCGCAGGTTCGAGCCGAGCTCGATCAGGTCGTCGTCGGCGTAGCCGCGCACCTCCGCCTCGACCTCGGCGCCGAACACCCGGCCGAGCTTGCCCTCGACCTCGCGGCGCTGCGCCCGGACCGCCTCGGCATCCGCGTCGGCCTTGGCGCGCAGGTCGGCCAGCCGGTCGACCATCTGGCCGATCTGCCGGCCGAGATTGGCGCACGCCCAGCCCAGATGCGTCTCCAGGATCTGGCCGACGTTCATCCGCGACGGCACGCCCAGCGGGTTCAGCACGAGATCCACGGGCGTCCCGTCCTCGAGGTGCGGCATGTCCTCGATCGCCGCGATGCGCGAGATGACGCCCTTGTTGCCGTGCCGGCCGGCCATCTTGTCGCCCGGCTGCAGCTTGCGCTTCACCGCGACGAACACCTTGACCATCTTGAGCACACCGGGCGGCAGCTCGTCGCCGCGCTGCAGCTTCTCGACCTTGTTCTGGAAGCGGTCCTCGAGCGCCTTGAGGCCGTCGTCGAGCTGCCGCTTGAGACCCTGCACCTCGGTCATGAGATCGGCCTCCTCGATGCCGATCTCCCACCAGCTCCGCCTGGGCTGGGCGTCCAGGAGTTCCGCCGTGATCCGCGTGCCGGCGCGGATGCCGCGGGTGCCGGCGGTGGCCTTCCTGCCGTCGAGGATCTCCTTGAGCCGGCCGTAGACGTTGCGCTCCAGGATCGCGCGCTCGTCGTCGCGGTCCTTGGCCAGCCGCTCGATCTCGGCCCGCTCGATGGCGATCGCGCGCTCGTCCTTGTCGACGCCGCGCCGGCTGAACACGCGCACCTCGACGACCGTGCCCTGCACGCCGGGCGGCACCTTGAGCGAGGTGTCGCGCACGTCCGCGGCCTTCTCGCCGAAGATCGCGCGCAGCAGCTTCTCCTCGGGCGTCATCGGCGTCTCGCCCTTGGGCGTGACCTTGCCGACCAGGATGTCGCCCGCCTTCACCTCCGCGCCGATGTAGACGATCCCGGCCTCGTCGAGGTTGCGGAGTGCCTCCTCCGACACGTTCGGGATGTCGCGCGTGATGCTCTCCGGGCCGAGCTTGGTGTCGCGCGCCATGACCTCGAACTCCTCGATGTGGATCGAGGTGAAGACGTCGTCGCGCACGATCCGCTCGGAAATGAGGATCGAGTCCTCGAAATTGTAGCCGTTCCACGGCATGAAGGCGCACAGCGCGTTGCGCCCGAGCGCGAGCTCGCCGAGCTGGGTCGACGGGCCGTCGGCGATGATGTCGCCGGCGCGCACCAGATCGCCCACCTTCACGAGCGGGCGCTGGTTGATGCAGGTGTTCTGGTTGGAGCGCTGGAACTTCTTGAGACGGTAGATGTCGACCACGCGGTCGGCGCGCGCCGTGTCGTCGGTCACGCGGATGACGATGCGCGAGCCGTCGACCTGGTCGACCACCCCGGAGCGCTTGGCGGCAATGGCCGAGCCCGAGTCGCGCGCCACCACCTCCTCCATGCCGGTGCCCACGAACGGGGCCGCCGCCTGGAGGAGCGGCACCGCCTGGCGCTGCATGTTCGAGCCCATCAGCGCGCGGTTGGCGTCGTCGTTCTCGAGGAACGGGATGAGCGCCGCCGCCACCGAGACGAGCTGCTTGGGCGAGACGTCGATCAGCTCGACCGCCTCGGGCCGGGCGAGCACGAACTCGCCGTTCTGCCGGCAGGAGACAAGCTCGCCCACGAGCCGCCGCTCGGCGTCGAGCTCGGAATTGGCCTGGGCGATCGTGTAGCGCCCCTCCTCCATGGCCGAGAGGTAGATCACCTCGTCGGTGACCCGGCCGTCGACCACCCACCGGTAGGGGCTCTCGATGAAGCCGTACTTGTTGATCCGCGCATAGGTGGCGAGGCTGTTGATGAGCCCGATGTTGGGGCCCTCGGGTGTCTCGATCGGGCAGATCCGCCCGTAGTGCGTCGGGTGCACGTCGCGCACCTCGAAGCCCGCCCGCTCGCGGGTGAGCCCGCCCGGACCGAGCGCCGAGAGCCGCCGCTTGTGGGTGATCTCGGAGAGCGGGTTGGTCTGGTCCATGAACTGGCTGAGCTGCGAGCTGCCGAAGAACTCGCGCACCGCCGCCGCCACCGGCTTGGCGTTGATCAGATCGTGCGGCATGGCGGCGTCGATCTCGACCGAGCTCATCCGCTCGCGGACCGCCCGCTCCATGCGCAACAGGCCGAGCCGGAACTGGTTCTCCATGAGCTCGCCCACCGAGCGCACCCGGCGGTTGCCCAGATGGTCGATGTCGTCGATGGTGCCGCGGCCGTCCTTGATCTCGACCAGCATCTTGACGACCGCCAGGATGTCCTCGGTCCGGAGCGTGCGCAGGCTGTCGTCGGTCTCGAGGCCGAGCCGGGTGTTCATCTTGACCCGGCCGACCGGCGAGAGATCGTAGCGCTCGATGTCGAAGAACAGCCCGCCGAACAGCGCCTCCGCGGTCTCCATCGTCGGCGGCTCGCCCGGGCGCAGCACGCGGTAGATGTCGAGGAGCGCATCCTCGCGGTTCTGGCAGCGGTCGATCACCAGCGTGTTGCGGATGTAGGGACCGACCGAGAGATGGTCGATGTCGAGCACCGGGATCGCCTCGATGCCCGCCTCGGCCAGCTTGCGGATGCTCTCGCCGGTGAGCTCGTCGCCCGCCTCGACGTGCACGAGCCCGGTCGCCTCGTCGATGAGATCGCGCGCCACGAAGCGGCCGACCAGCTCCTCGCTCGACACGTAGACCGAGGTGACGCCCTGCTCCTCGAGCCGCTTGATCAGCCGCGGCACGAGCTTGGTGCCGGCCTCGGCGAGCGTCTCGCCGGTCCGCCCGTCGATGAGATCGGCGGTGAGCTTCTGGCCCCTGAGGCGCTCCGGGCGGAAGGGCAGCTGCCAGCCCTGGCCGGAGCGGGTGTAGAGGACCTCCCCGTAGAAGGTGTGCAGGATCGTCTCGGCATCGAGCCCGAGCGCCATGAGCAGGGTGGTCACCGGCAGCTTGCGGCGCCGGTCGATGCGCACGTAGACCAGATCCTTGGCGTCGAACTCGAAGTCCAGCCAGCTCCCGCGGTAGGGGATGACGCGCGCGGAGAACAGGAACTTGCCGGAGCTGTGCGTCTTGCCCTTGTCGTGGTCGAAGAACACGCCCGGCGAGCGGTGCATCTGGCTGACGATGACCCGCTCCGTGCCGTTCACGACGAAGGTGCCGTTCTCCGTCATGAGCGGCATGTCGCCCATGTAGACGTCCTGCTCCTTGATGTCGCGGACGCTGCGCGAGCCCGTCTCCTCGTCGACGTCCCAGACGATCAGCCGGAGCGTGACCCGCAGCGGCGCGGCGTAGGTCATGCCGCGCTGGTGGCACTCCTCGACGTCGTACTTCGGCTCCTCGAGCTCGTACTTGACGAAGTCGAGCGCCGCGCGGTCGGCGAAGTCCTTGATCGGGAAAACCGAGCGGAAGACCTCCTCGAGCCCGGCCAGACGGCGCTCGGCCGGCGTCTCGTGGCGCTGCAGGAACGCCTCGTAGGACTGCCGCTGGACCTCGATCAGGTTGGGCATCTCCGTGACCTCGGGGATGCGCCCGAAGTTCCTGCGGATCCGCTTGCGGGCCCTCGCCTGCTCGACCATCGCTCGCCCTCGTCGCTGCCTTGGGACACCCGGGCGGACCGTCGTCCGGCCCGGGCGGCGTCTCTCCGGCCGTCCGGCCTCACCCGACCCGGACGGCAACGCGAGCGGGCCGTGGAGCTGGTGCCCCACGGCCGGACCGACGTCCGTGCTCGCTACCCGACACGATCCCCGCTCGGGGCAGCCCGGGCCCGCGTCCGGGCCGGCCGTCCCGCCGGGGCTGGAGGCGGCGCAAACGCCGCCCTACTTGACCTCGACGGTCGCGCCGGCACCCTCGAGCTGCGCCTTGAGCTTCGCCGCCTCCTCCTTGGAGACGGCCTCCTTGACCGCCTTCGGGGCGGCCTCGACCAGGTCCTTGGCCTCCTTGAGGCCGAGCCCGGTGATCGCCCGGACCTCCTTGATCACGTTGATCTTGTTGGCCCCGGCCGAGGCCAGGATGACGTCGAACTCGGTCTTCTCCTCGACCGGTGCGGCCGCCGCCGGCGCGCCGCCGCCGGCCGCCGCCGCGACCGCGACCGGCGCCGC
>JBBIIE010000019.1:0-35159 GCA_037446605.1 Geminicoccaceae bacterium
CGGCTGCTCGCCGAGAAGGGCCCGGCCGTCCTGTTCGAGAACGTCCAGGGGTTCTCGATCCCGGTCCTCACCAACCTGTTCGGCACGGTCGAGCGGGTCGCCTGGGGCATGGACCGCGAGCCGGCGGGCCTGCGCGAGCTCGGCCGCACGCTGGCCTTCTTCCGCCAGCCGCAGCCACCCGAGAGCTTCGGCCAGGCCCTCGAGATGCTGCCGCTCGTCAAGGTGGCGCTCGCCATGAAGCCGCGGGCGGCGAGTCGCGCGCCGTGCCAGGAGGTGGTGCTGCGCGGCGGCGAGATCGATCTCGGCCGCCTGCCGATCCAGACCTGCTGGCCGGGCGAGCCGGCGCCCCTGATCACCTGGCCGCTGGTGGTCACCCGGGGTCCCGGCGAGGCCAGGGAGGACCGCTTCAACCTCGGCATCTACCGGATGCAGGTGCTGGGCCGCGACCGCACGATCATGCGTTGGCTGGCGCATCGTGGCGGCGCCCAGCACCATCGCCGCTGGAAGGCGCACCGCAGGGACCCCTTCCCGGCGGCGGCCGTGATCGGCGCCGATCCCGGGGTGATCCTGGCGGCCGTGACACCCGTCCCGGACACCCTCTCGGAGTACCAGTTCGCCGGCCTCCTGCGCGGCAAGCGGGTCGAGCTCGTCGACTGCGTCTCGGTGCCGCTCAAGGTCCCGGCCACCGCCGAGATCGTGCTCGAGGGGCACGTCTCGCTCGAGGAGACCGCCGAGGAGGGACCGTACGGCGACCACACCGGCTACTACAACGCCGTCGAGCGCTTCCCGATCTTCACGATCAGCGCGATCACCATGCGCCGGGACCCGATCTACCTCTCGACCTTCACCGGTCGGCCGCCGGACGAGCCCTCGGTGCTGGGTGAGGCGCTCAACGATGTGTTCGTGCCGCTGCTGCAGCAGCAGTTCCCGGAGATCGTCGACTTCTGGCTGCCGCCCGAGGGCTGCTCGTACCGGGTGGCCTGTGTGTCGATCCGCAAGGCCTATCCCGGCCACGCGCGGCGGGTGATGATGGGCGTCTGGTCCTATCTGCGCCAGTTCCTCTACACCAAGTTCGTGATCGTCGTGGACGACGACATCGACGTGCGCGACTGGAAGGACGTGGTCTGGGCGCTCTCGACCCGGGTCGACCCGGGTCGCGACATGGTCGTGATCGAGAACACGCCGATCGACTATCTCGACTTCGCCTCGCCGGAGCCAGGGCTCGGCGCCAAGCTCGGCATCGACGCCACCGACAAGTGGCCGCCGGAGACGCGGCGCGAGTGGGGCAAGCGGATCCGCATGGATGGCGAGGTGGTCGAGCTGGTGACGCGCCGCTGGCAGGAGTACGGCCTGCCCGGATCGGGCCGGCCGATCTGGCGATGACGCCTTCCGAGGGCGAGCGGGATCGGGTCCGCGACGCCGTCCTCGAGGCGGGACGGATCGCCATGCGCTACTTCGGCAGGCGCCACGAGAGCTGGCACAAGGGGCCGGGCCAGATCGTCACCGAGGCCGATGTCGCGATCGACCGCTACCTGCACGCGACGCTGCGCCGCGGCTGCGCCGAGGACGGCTGGCTCTCGGAGGAGACCGAGGACGACCGGCGCCGGCTCGCACGGCGGCGGGTCTGGGTGGTCGACCCGATCGACGGCACCCGCTCCTTCGCCGAGGGTACTCCCGAGTTCGCGATCTCGGTGGCGCTCCTGGTCGAGGGCCGGCCGGTCCTGGGCTTCGTCTTCAACCCGGCGACCGACGAGCTGTTCGAGGCGGAGCGCGGCAAGGGCGCGCGGCTGCGCGGTCGGACCATCCGGGCGAGCGATGCGGCCCGCCTGGAGGGTGCTCGGGTGTGCGCCTCGCGCTTCGAGAGCCGGCGGCGGAACTTCCGGGCCCTCCTCCCCGAGGTCGAGCTGGTCACGCTCGGCTCGCTCGCCTACAAGCTGGCGCTCGTCGCCGCGGGCCGGTTCGACGCCTATCTCTCGTGGCGTCGCTCGAACGACTGGGACATCGCCGCCGCCGCGCTCCTGCTCGAGGAGGCGGGTGCCGTGCTGAGCGACGGGGCGGGCCGGCCGGTGCGGCTGAACCTCCCCGAGCCGAGCCACGACGGCCTGATCGCCGGCCCGCCGGCGCTGCATGCGGCGGTGGTGGCCGCGACGGCCGCCGCCTACGAGGGCTTCCGCCGCGGCCGGGACGCCGTGCCGATCGGCCCGGCCGGCGCCTGAGGTTCCGGTCGGCGGCTCACCGCGCCCCACCCTCCCGCCGGTCGAGCGCATCCAGGGCCCGGGCCAGCGCCAGGAACGGCAGGCGTACGCAGTCGTGCCGGCTGCGGACCGCGCGGACCGGCACGAACATCGTGAGCTCGGGCCAGGCAGGCGGTGCCGCATCGCCGGCGAGCAGGGCCTCGAGGTCGGCGATCGCCCGGCGCAGCGCCGCCGGATCGGCGCCCGGGGCCCGCCGCGCGAGGAGCGCGGCGGCGGCTCTGGTCAGGAGGCAGCCACGCGTCCTGTGGCCGATCCCGGCGACGCGGCCGTCCGCTAGCGCGAGGTCGAGCGCGATCCGGTCGCCGCAGAGCGGGTTGTCCTCCTCGACCGTCACGTCGGGTGCGGCGAGCCGCTGCGCGGCCCCGGCCTCGCGCGCGGCGGCGACGATCTGGCGGTCGTACAGCTCCTCGCTCAAGCCAGCCTCCGGATGCAGTCCTCGAGCCCGCCGAGCAGCGCGTCGATGTCGGCGGCGTCGTTGTAGAGGGCGAGCGAGGCACGCACGCTCGCCTCCGCTCCGAGCGCCGCGTGCAGCGGCTGGGCGCAGTGGTGGCCGCCGCGCAGGCAGACGCCGTGCCGGTCGAGCATCTGGCAGACGTCGTGCGGGTGGACGTCGTCGAGGGTGAAGGAGACGAGGCCGCAGCGTGCCTGCGTGCCGGAGGGACCGAGGATGCGCACGCCGGGGATCGCGGCGAGCCCGGCCAAGAGCCTCGCCGTGAGCGCGGCCTCCTGCTCGGCGAGCCGCTGCCAATCGAGGGTGGCGAGCCAGGCGGCCGCGGCGCCCATGGCGATCGCCGGGCCGATCGGCGGGGTCCCCGCCTCGAATCGGTGCGGCGGCGGCGCGAAGGTCGAGCCCTCGAGGGTGACCCGGCGGATCATCTCCCCGCCTCCCTGGAAGGGCGGCAGATCCTCGGCGAGCTCGCGGCGGATCCAGAGCGCACCGGCACCGGTCGCGGCGAACAGCTTGTGGCCGGAGAAGGCATAGAAGTCGCAACCGAGGGCCTGGACGTCGACCGGCCCGTGCGGCACGCGCTGCGCCCCGTCCACGACCACGGTGGCACCGACCGTCCGCGCGGCCTCGGCGATCCGCCCGAGGTCGGTGACCGCCCCGGTCACGTTGGAGACGTGGGTCGCCGCCACGACCCGCGTGCGCGGACCGACCAGCTCGTCCAGCCGGTCGAGGTCGAGCCTCCCGTCCGGCCCGACCGGGATCGCCCGCAGCCGCGCCCCGACCCGGCCGGCGGCGAGTTGCCAGGGCACGATGTTGCTGTGGTGCTCGGCGGCGGTGAGCAGAATCTCGTCGCCCTCGCGCAGGCGGCCAGCGAGGCCGTGGGCGGCGATGTTGAGCGCCGCCGTGGTGCCGCTCGTGATCACCACCTCCTCGGCGCGCGGTGCGCCCAGATAGGCGGCGATCCGCGCGCGCGCCAGCTCGAAGGCCTGGGTCGCCTCGTCGGCCAGCCGGTAGACGCCGCGCTTGACGTTGGCGCGGGCGGTGGTCTCGAACCGCTCGAGCGCGGCGAAGGCGGCGGCGCAGATCTGCCCGGTGGCGGCGCTGTCGAGATAGTGGAACGGCCGCGGCCGTAGCGCGAAGATCGGGAAGTGGCGGCGCAGGTCCGCGGCCGGCGGGCTCACGGTGCGGTCCCACCGAGTGCGGCGAGCGCCTCGGGCGTGTCGATGTCGAGCAGGCTCGCCTCGTCCGGCATCTCGACCTCCACGACCGCCTCGGGGTGGGCGCCGATCAGGTGGCGCGCGCCGACGTCGCCCTCGAGGTCGCGGAAGGACTTGAAGAAGGCGCGCCCCCAGAGGACCGGGTTGCCGCGCCGCCCGGCCCGGGTCGGCACGACGATGCTGCGCCCGGCGGCGGGGTCGAAGGCGGCCGCGAGGCTGCGCAGATGGCGGGCGGCGATGCGTGGCATGTCGCCGAGCAGCACGAAGGCGCCGTCGATCTCCGGGCCGAGCGCGGCGATGCCGGCCCGGAGCGAGCCGGCGAGGCCCCGGGCATGGTCCGGGTTGTGGACGATGCGCACCTCGAGACCTTCGAGGGCGCGCTCGACCTCGCTCGCCATGTGGCCGGTCACCACCACGAGCTCGGCCACCCCGGCCTCGCGCGCCGCTTCCGCGGCATGGCGGACCATCGGCTTGCCGTCGATCGGCACGAGCAGCTTGTTCGGCCCGCCCATCCGGGTCGAACGGCCAGCGGCGAGCAGCACCGCCGCGAGCCTGGGCGGACCGGCCTTGGCGGACCGCTCCTCGCGCGGCTGCGGCCGCGACGGGATCTCCATCAGCAGCCCCCCCACCCCCATGGCACGGATGTCGGACGCGGTCACCTCGAGGCCGGCCGCGAGACGCTGCAGCACCCAATCGAAGCCGTTCAGCTTCGGCGAACGGGCGCAGCCCGGGAGACCCAGGACCGGGCGCCCCGCGAGTCGCGCCAGCAGCAACAGATTGCCCGGGTCGACCGGCATGCCGAACTGCTCGATGCGCCCACCCGCCGCCTCGATCGCCGCCGGCAGGACGTCGCGCCGGTCGGTGATCGCCGAGGCACCGGCGATCAGCAGGAGGTCGAAGCCGGCGCGGTGCTGGCGACCGATCTCCTCGGCCAGCGCCTCGGCCGTGTGCGGGCAGCGGCTCTCGGAGCGCAGCGTGCCGCCCACGGCCCGGACCCGCGTCTCGGTGACCCGTACCGTCTTGTCCAGCATCTTGGTCGCGGTGCCGGGGAGCACGGTCTGGATCAGCCGCACGGCCGGCGCGCCGAACGGAGCCAGCCGCAGGAGCGGGCGTGTGGTGGCGATGGCGAGGCAGCGAGCGACCAGACTCTCCGGCACGGCGAAGGGGATGATCTTGACGGTCGCCACCATCTGCCCGGGCTCGACCGCCGCGAAGGTCGGCAGGGTGGCGAGGGTGACGGCCTCGTCGAGGGCGTTCACCGCATCGACCCCGGCCTTGTCGACCAGCAGCACGCCGCCGACCGTGGCGAACAGGTTGACGCGGCCGGTGAACGCCGGCTCGGCGCGGATCCCCTGGCCGGTCAGCGCCGCCGCGAGTCTCCCGGCCGCCTCGTCCTCGCCGAGATCCCCGGGCCCCTCGAGGGCCGCCGTCACGCTCTCGAGCCCGTGCTCGCGCAGCCGTGCCAGATCGTCGGGCCCGAGCCGGCGGCCCTTCTCGAGCACGAGGCCCGGCAGGGCGATACGATGGGCGAGCACCGCGCCCTCGGCATCGGCCAACCGGATCGCACCGAACAGCATCGCCGACCTCCGACGCCCGCCCCGTGCGACATATAGGTGCCGCGGGCCGACCGGTGGAAGCCGGTGTGTCGGGGCAGCGGCGCGGGCGCGCCGGTTGCGGGCGCTCGGGGCCCTGCTATGAGGGACCTCCGATCCCGGGGGAGACGGGGCAGCGACCAGCGGAGGGACCACGATGCTGTACCTGGATCTCCCGAGCCTCGCCGAGCTGCGCGCCCTGGTGCGCGTGGGGAGCGATCTCTGCGTCTCGCTCTACCTGCCGACGACGCCGCTCACCCGGGACGCGCAGGCGGACCGCATCGCGCTCAGGAACCAGCTCGCCGAGGCTCTCGCCCAGGCGCGTGCCGTGCAGGCCGACAAGCGCCGGCTGGCGGCGCTGGCCGAGCAGGTCGAGGACCTGGTCGACGACGACGGGTTCTGGGCGCACCAGGCGCACGGGCTCGCGGTGCTCGCGACCCCCGATCATGTGTGGACCTTCCGACTGCCGAGCCGGCTCGAGCCGGTCGTCGAGGTGAGCGACCGGCTCTACCTGAAGCCGCTCTACCGGGCATCGACCTTCCCGCACGAGGCCTTCGTCCTTGCACTCGCCCAGGGCTCGGTGCGGCTGCTCGAGCTGCCGCCCGACCTGCCGCTCCTGGAGGTGCGGGTCGAGGGGCTGCCCGCGGACGCAGCCGACGCGGTCGGGCGCTCGACCCTGGCCGACCGTTCGCCCAAGGGCCGCATCCAGGGCTCGGAGGGGCGCAAGGTTCGCCTCGTGCAGTATGCGCGCGCGGTCGACGCCGCGATCCGCCCGGTGCTCGCCGGCCGCGACCTGCCGCTCGTGCTGGCCGCGACCCGCCCGCTCGACGACATCTTCCGCCGGGTCTGCAGCATCCCGGGCCTCGTCGACGAGACGATCCCGCTCAGCCCGGACGGCGGGATCGCCGACCCGGAGCTGGCCACCCTCGCCCGTGGCGTCGTCGACCGGCTGCGGGCGGCCCAGGTCGCGCAGACGCTCGAGCTCTTCGCCAGCCGCGCCGCGCAGCATCGCGCGACCACCGATCTGGTCACCGTGGCGCGGGCGGCGAGCTGGGGTGCCATCGACACGCTCCTGGTCGACATCGACCGGCATCTGCCCGGGACGGTCGACGAGGAGACCGGCGAGGTCGAGCTGGCCGACCGCCCGTCGGCCCTGAGCTACGGGGTGGTCGACGAGATCGCCGGGCGCGCCCTCCTGGCCGGTGGCCGGGTGCTCGGCCTGCGCGCCGCGGACATGCCGGGTGGCGCCGCCGTGGCCGCGATCCTGCGCCGCCCGCTCGCCGGCTGAGCCGTCCGGCGGAGGGGCGTCCGTGACCGGCGGGCAGCTGGCGATCACGGCGATCCTCCTGGTCACGCTCGTGATGCTCGTCTGGGGACGCTGGCGGCACGACATGGTGGCGCTCGCCGCACTCCTCGCCTCGGTGGCCGCCGGCCTCGTCCCCGCCGAAGAGGCGTTCGCCGGATTCGCCCAACCGGCGGTCGTGACGGTCGCCTGCGTCCTGGTCTTGAGCAGCGCCCTGCAGGAGAGCGGCGCGGTCGACCGGCTCGCCCGTCTGCTTTTGCCCGAGGCCGCCGGGCCGGGGCCCTCGATCGCGGCCCTGCTCGCGCTCGCGGCAGGCCTTTCGGCTTTCATGAACAATGTCGGCGCGCTCGCCCTGCTGATGCCGCTCGGCGTCCAGCTCGCCACGCGCCTGGACCTTCCGCCCGGACGCTTGCTGATGCCCCTGGCCTTCGCCTCGATCCTGGGCGGCATGACCACGCTGATCGGCACGCCACCCAACCTGATCGTCGCCGGGATCCGAGCCGAGGCGGTGGGTTCGGGCTTCGCCATGCTGGACTTCGCCCGGGTCGGCGTGCCGGTCGCCCTGGCCGGTCTCGCCTTCCTCCTGGTCGGGCGGCGGCTGGTGCCGGAGCGCGTCCCGGCGGGTCGCGCCGGCTTCGAGCTCGCCGCCTACGTGACCGAGGCCAAGGTCACCGCCGGCAGCCGCGCCGAGGGCCGCTCGGTCGCCGAGCTCGAGACGATCCTGCGCGAGGTCGACGCCCAGATCCTGGGCGTCGTGCGGGCCGGCGAGCGGATCGTGGCACCGCGGCCGCGCCAGCGGGTCGACGCCGGCGACATCCTGATGCTCGAGGCGGAGCCCGAGGGCCTCACCGCCGCGCTCCAGGCGCTGGGGCTCACGCTCGAGGAGGCCGTGCCGCTCGACCGTCCGGGCGAGGTGGAGCCCGATCCGGCCGAGCCGGCGGAAGCGGCGGGCGAGGAGATCGAGCTCGCCGAGCTCGCGGTGCTACCGGCCTCGACGTTGGTGGGGCGGACCGCGAGCGGCGTTCGATTGCGCTCGCGCTTCGCGGTCAATCTCCTCGCGATCGCGCGCGAAGGCCGTCGTTCGGTCCGCCGTCTGCGAACGACGCCGATCCGCGCCGGCGACGTGCTGCTCGTGCAGGGCACACCCGAGGCGATCGCCGAGCTCACCCGACAGGGCGGCCTCGTTCCGCTGGCCGCCCGGCCGCTGCGGCTGCCCGAGCCGCGCCGGGCGCTGCTCGCCGCCACGATCACCGGCGGCGCCGTGGTCCTGGCCGCCTCCGGCCTCGCCGCACCGGCACCGGCCCTCGCCGCCGGGGTACTCGCCGCGATGGCCACCGGCGTGGTCCCGCCGCGCTCCGCCTATCAGGCGGTCGACTGGCCGGTGATCGTGTTGTTGGGTGCGATGATGCCGGTCGCCCAGGCGATGGCCACGACCGGCACCGCCGACCTGTTCGCCCGCCTGCTGCTCGACCATCTGGCGGGTGGACAGCTCTGGCGGGCGCTCACCGTCCTGCTGGTGGTCACGATGACGCTTTCGGACGTGATGAACAACGCCGCCACCGCCGCGGTCATGTCGCCCGTCGCCGTCGGTCTGGCCGAGCGGCTCGGGGCGAGCCCGGACCCGTTCCTGATGGCCGTGGCGGTGGGTGCGTCCTGCGCCTTCCTCACCCCGATCGGCCACCAGAACAACACGCTGATCCTCGGGCCCGGGGGCTTCCGCTTCACCGACTACTGGCGGCTCGGCCTGCCGCTCGAGCTGCTCGTGCTCCTCGTGGCCGTGCCGGGCCTGCTCCTCGCCTGGCCGCCCTGAAGGGCGTGTGCCGCGGCTCAGCCGATCGGCAGGGCCTCGCCGATGGCCGGCACGAGCGCGGTCCGGCCGGGCTCGTAGCCGGCCGCGGCGGCGGCGGCACGGAACCGGTCCGGCGGCTCGAAGGGCGGCTCGTCGGTCAGGACGATCGTGCCCCAGTGCATGGCCACGAGCCGCCGCGCGCCGACCGCCCGGCCGATCGCCACCGCCTCCTCGGGCGTGCAGTGCGCGCCCTTCATGAGCTCGCGCGGCTCGTAGGCGCCGATCGGTACCAGGAGCAGGTCGGGCGGCGGGTAGCGCCGGCCGAGCTCGGCGAACACCGGCCCGAACGCGGTGTCACCCGCGATCTGCAGGGCCCGCCGGCCGTCCTCGACGCGGAAGCCGCACCAGAGCGAGCGGTTGCGGTCGAGGAGCGTGCGCTTGGAGAAGTGGATCGCCGGTACCGCGGTGACCTGGAGACCGAGCACGCGCACCCGCTCGTGCCAGTCGAGCTCGTGCACGGTGCGGAACGACAGGCCCGCGACATGCGCCCCGACGCCGAGGGTGGTGACCAGCACCGGCCGGTCGCGCTCCGCCACCACCCGGAGCGTCGGCAGGTCCAGATGATCGTAATGGTTGTGGGTGAGCAGCACGAGGTCGACGGAGGGCAGCCGGCCGGCTCCGAGCGCGGGCGGCGCGAAGCGGCGCGGCCCGAAGGGTGGCACGGGCGAGGCGTGCTCGGAAAGGAAGGGGTCGACCAGGATCGTTCGGCCGCCGAGACGGAGGAGGAAGCTCGCATGGCCGAGCCACAGCAGCGCCTCCGCGCGCTCCGGGCCGTGCAGGACGGCCAGGATCTCCCGCTCCGGCCGGACGTGGCCGGCCGGCAAGGGCGGAGGGTCCGCCGGCCGGCCCAGCCGGCGCCAGAAGAAATCCGCCCACTCGCCGAAGCCGCCGCCGCGCTCCGGGCTCCCCGGGGGGTTGTGGAAGCCCTCCGGACCGTGGTGGGGCGGGCGGCCCACCGCGGGTTCCTCCGAGCGGCTCGCGCAGGGCGCAGCGAGCAACAGCGAGGAGCCCCGGGCGAGAAGCGTTCGGCGATCGCGCCGACGGTCCGGGGCCACCGCTCAGCCGGGGACGTGGTGCCTGCCGACCGGCGTGACGGTGCTCGCCTGAGGCCCCGCGGCACTCTCGCCCTCGGCCACCGCGAGCCGTACCTCGTCGCCGATCTCGAGCCGGTCGAAGCCGCCGTTCACGACCGCGTTGCGGTGGAAATAGACCTCCTGGCCGTCCGGCATCACGACGAAGCCGTGGTCGGGGAAGAGGCTCTTGATGCGCCCGTGCGGAGGAGCCTCGTGCAGCTTGACGTCGCCGCGGTGCCGGCGGACGTGATCCTGCAGCTTGCGGGTCGCCGCCTCGAAGGCGTCGCGGATCGCGACGTAGATGTCCTCGTGGGCGTGGCTGTTGGGGTTGGCGCGGTTGATGGCGATCTCGCCACCCGGCAGCACCACCAGGATGCGGCACTGGTAGAGGTTGCCCTTGTGCTGCCCCTGGGTGATCTTGGCGAGCACGACCCGGCAGGTGATGATCCGGTCGGAGAAGCGCTCGAGCTCCTCGATCAGCGAGCGCACGCGGGCTTCGACCGCGTCCGAGTGCGGCACGTCCTTGAAGGTGATCTCGGGATCCTGCTGCATGTCCGGCCCTGCTGGCGTTGAGGAGATCGTCAGCCCTTGATGCACACCATCGGTCGCAGATAGGCAACCCTCCGCGCGAGACCCGCCTGCTCCGCCGCCGCCACGACCGCATCGACGTCCTTGTAGGCGGCCGGCGCCTCCTCGGCGATCCCGCGCAGGGAGGGCGAGCGGACCACCACCCCCTTCCGGCGCAGCTCGGCCAGGATCCGCTCGCCCCGGTACTGCCGGGTCGCCTGGTGGCGGCTGAGCGCCCGCCCGGCGCCGTGCACCGCCGAGGCGAAGCTCCTGGCCTCGCTCGTCGCCGCACCGGCCAGGACCCACGATCCGGTCCCCATGCTGCCGCCGATCAGCACCGGCTGGCCCACCGACCGCAGGGGCTCGGGCAGGCTCGGATGGCCGGGCCCGAAGGCACGCGTCGCACCCTTGCGGTGGACGAAGAGGTCGCGCTCGCGGCCGTCGACCACGTGCCGCTCCAGCTTGCAGGTGTTGTGCGAGACGTCGAACAGAAGTGCGAGGCGCGCGCTCGGGAAGAGCCGGCGGACCACGCCGCGCGCCAGATGATCGATGATCTCGCGGTTGGCGAGCGCGCAGTTGATCGCCGCCCGCATGGCACCCAGGTAGCGCCGGCCGAGCTCGGAGGTGAGCGGCGCGCAGGCGAGCTCGCGGTCGGGCAGCTCGATCCCGAGCGCCGGCGCGGCCAAGGCCATCTCGCGCAGATAGTCGGTGCCGATCTGATGGCCGAGCCCGCGCGAGCCGCAATGGATGGTCACCACCACCTCGCCCTGGACGAGGCCGTAGGCCGCGGCGGTCGCCGGGTCGAGGATCTCGGCCACCTCCTGGACCTCGAGATAGTGGTTGCCGGAGCCGAGCGTGCCCATCTCCGCCCGCTGGCGCTCCTTGGCCTTGCGCGACACGGCGGCGGGCTCGGCCCCCGGGCTGCAGCCGCCCTCCTCGATGCGCTCGAGATCGGCCGCATCACCCCAGCCCATGGCGACGGCCCAGCGCGCCCCGCCCTGGAGCATGGCGTCGAGCTCGGCCGGCCCGAGCTCGATCCGTCCGGTGCGGCCGAGGCCGACGGGCACGGCGGCGTAGAGCGCCTCGGCCAGCTCGTCGGCCCGGGGCTCGACCGATGGACGGTCGAGGCCGGTGGTGACGGTCCGAACCCCGCAGGAGATGTCGAAACCGACGCCGCCGGCCGAGACGACGCCTCCTTCCTCGGGATCGAAGGCGGCCACCCCACCGATCGGGAAGCCGTAGCCCCAATGCGCGTCGGGGAGCGCGTAGGCCGCCTTCACGATGCCGGGCAGGCAGGCGACGTTCCGGGTCTGCTCGAGCACCTTGTCGTCCATGTCGCGGACGAGATCCTCGCTGCCGTAGATCACCGCGGGCACGCGCATGGCGCCTTCCGGCTCCAGCCGCCAAGTGACCGGATCGACCCGCTGCAGGCGCGTCAGGTCCACGGCCGCTCTCCCGCGTCGTCGGCGCTCAGACGTCGACCACGCACTGCGCTACCCAGCCGCCCTCCGCCCTCGGCCGCACCGCGAGCTCGGTCATCGTCGCCCCCTTGACCTCGACCGCCGGCTCGTGGCGGGCCGGGTCGATGGGCTCGCCCCAGGCGGTGGCCTCGAGCCGCTCGCCGTCGAGCCGCACCTCGAAGCGGCCGAACAGCATGTGGCGTGTCGCGGTCTCGAAGAGAAGGGCGTTCAACCAGTCGACGAGCAGAGTCTCGCGATCGGGGGCGCTGCAGGCGATCGGCACCGCCTCACGTGGTGCGACCCGGTCCGGGTCGACCATCACCGCGGTCAGCGCCCGGGCGGCCTCGGCGAACGCCTCCTCGGGTGTCGGGCCGATGCCGCGCACGCCGATGTCGGCACCGTGCACGAAATGCTCGAACCGCGCGGGCTCCCCCACCTCCGGTTCAGCCCTCCATGATGCCGGTGACCGTGAGCCCGCCGTCGACCCCGAGCGTGTGGCCGGTGGTGAAGCTGCAGGCATCCGAGGCGAGCCAGACGACGGCCCGGCCGACCTCGATCGGCTCGCCGAAGCGCGGCAGGGCCATGCGGCCGCAGAACGCCTCGCTCGGCCGCTCACCGATCGTCTTCTCGGTGCGGATCGGCCCAGGGCAGACGCAATTCACGAGAATGGCGAAGGGTGCCAGCTCGATCGCCATGGTCTGGGTGAGCGCGATGATGCCGGCCTTCGACGCGCTGTAGGCGGCCCGCCCGCGGCCGCCGAACTTGCCCGAGTTCGAGCTGATGGTGACGATTCGCCCGCCCCGGCCGCGCGCCACCATGGCCCTGGCCGCCGCCTGGCAACAGACGAAGGTGCCGCCCAGGTTCAACCCGACGAGGTCGTCGAAGAAGGCCTTGGGCATCTCGAGGAAGGGCAGCCGTGCCGTCGAGCCGGCATTGGCGACCAGAACGTCGAGCCCGCCCAGCCGCTCGACCGCCACGGCACAGGCCGCATCGGCCTCGGCCGGCGCACGCACGTCGAGGCGGAACGCGAGCGCCCGGGCACCGCTCGCCGCGAGCTCGGCTGTCACCCGCTCGGCGGCCTCGGCGTCGATGTCGGTCACGAGGACGGCGGCCCCCGCCTCGGCGAGGGCCCGGGCGATCCCGCGGCCGACGCCGGCACCCGCGCCGGTCACGATCGCCACCTTGCCGTTCAACTGCACGGACGCAGGCCTCCCGAACTCCGCCACACCTGCCGGCCGTGGATCGCGCGCGACGACTCGGCGCTGTGGACTTTTGCCTTACGGTCCACCAAGTTCCGCGTCAACGCCAACGCCACACGGGGAGGTGGGTGATGAGCGAGACCCGGGTCGTCGTGCAGGAGCGGGACGCGGACCAGACCAGGACGCGGCGCCGCTTCCTCAAGGCCGGGGCCGTGGTCGCCGCGGGCGGCGCCGCCACGATCGCGATGCCGAGCGTGAGCCGCGCCCAGACCGCGGTGCTCAAGATGCAGGGCGCCTGGGGCGCCACCGACATCTTCAACGACATGGCGCTCGAGTACGTCGAGCGCGTCAACAAGATGGCCGGCAACCGCCTCAAGATCGAATATCTGGTGGCCGGTGCCGTGGTGAAGCCGTTCTCCGTGATGGACGCGGTGCACGACGGTGTCCTCGACGGTGGCCATCACGTGACGGTCTACTGGTACGGCAAGCACAAGGCGGCCTCGCTGTTCGGGACCGGGCCGTATCTCGGCTGGAACGCTGCGCAGGGTCTGGCCTGGATCCACAAGGGCGGCGGCAAGCAGCTCTACAACGAGCTCGTCAACGACATCCTGAAGCTCAACACGGTCGGCTTCTTCGCGATGCCGATGCCCACCCAGCCGCTCGGCTGGTTCAAGAAGAAGCCGGAGGGACCGAACGACCTGAAGGGCCTCAAGTACCGGACGGTCGGGCTCGCCGCTGACCTGTTCCAGAAGATGGGCCTGTCGGTCGCCCAGCTGCCCGGTGGCGAGATCCTGCCGGCCATGGAGCGCGGGGTGATCGATGCCTTCGAGTTCAACAACCCGACGTCGGACAGCCGCTTCGGTGCGCAGGACGTCGCCAAGAACTACATGATGGGTAGCTACCATCAGGCGACCGAGTTCTTCGAGATCGTGTTCAACAAGGCCAAGTTCCAGTCGCTGCCGGCCGAGCATCAGGCGATCCTCGAGTACGCGGCGGAGGCTGCCTCGACGGCCAACCTGGCGACCGCGCTCGACAACTACTCCAAGGACCTCGTGACGCTGCAGGAGAAGCACGGCGTCAAGGTGTACCGCACGGCACAGTCCATCCTGGACGCACAGATGAAGGCCTGGGACGAGCTCCTCGCCGACCTGTTGAAGGACCCGTTCTTCAAGAAGGTGGTCGACAGCCAGAAGGCCTGGGTCAAGCGGGTGGTGGCCTACGAGCTGTTCAACGCCGCAGACCAGCGGCTCGCCTACGAGCACCATTTCGGCAAGCTGGCGCTGTGATCTCCGGGCCGGGGGGTGCCGCCCTCCGGCGCTCCCTCAACTCCCTTCGGAGCGGGGTGGCTGCGGCTGCCCCGCTTCGCGTGTCGCCGCTGATCCGGCCAACGAGAACGACGAGGGCACGCCCGTGGAGCGCTTCGTCCGCACGGTCGACAAGCTCAATCTCTGGGTCGGCCACAGCTTCGCCTGGGTGATCCTGATCCTGACCTTCGGCGGCGCCTACGAGGTCTTCGTGCGCTACCTGCTGCGGGCGCCAACGACCTGGGCGTTCGACATGAGTTACATGATGTACGGGGCGCTGTTCCTGATGGCCGGCGCCTACACGCTCTCACGCAACGGCCATGTCCGCGGCGACGTGGTCTATCGGCTCTGGCCACCGCGGGTCCAGGCTGGCGTCGACCTCGTCCTCTACCTGATTTTCCTGCTGCCCGGCTCGGCGGCGCTCGTCTACTCCGGCTGGACCTTCGCCCGCCGCTCCTGGCAACAATGGGAGGTCTCGATCTACAGTCCGGCCGGAATGCCGGTCTATCCGATGAAGACCCTGATTCCGATCGCCGGCCTGTTGCTCGTCCTGCAGGGGCTGGCCGAGATCTGTCGTTGTCTCATGTGCCTGCGCGACGGGCAGTGGCCACGGCGGCTGCACGATGTCGAGGAGCTCGAGAGCGCCATCCTGCACGAACAGGAGGCCATGCGCGCCCGCGGGGAGGCCGTGCGATGACCGACCCGCAGGTCGCCATCCTCCAGATGGCCCTGTTCATCCTGGCGATCTTCCTGGGCTTCCCGATCGCCTTCACGCTCCTGGCACTCGCGGTGTTCTTCGGCCTCTACGCGATGGGGCCGCGGATCTTCAGCCTCCTGGTCCAGAACACCTACGACATCATGTCGAACGACGTGCTGGTCGCGGTGCCGCTGTTCCTGTTCATGGGCTACGTCGTCGAGCGCGCCAACATCCTCGACCGGCTGTTCCACGCGATCCAGCTGGCGATGCGCCGGCTGCCCGGATCGCTCGCGGTGGCTACCCTCATCACCTGCGCGCTCTTCGCCACCGCCACCGGCATCGTCGGCGCGGTCGTGACCCTGATGGGGCTCCTGGCCTTCCCGGCCATGCTGCGGGCCGGCTACGACGTGCGGCTCTCCTCGGGCGTGGTCGCTGCCGGCGGCACCCTCGGCATCCTGATCCCGCCCTCGATCATGCTGATCGTCTACGGCGCCGCAGCCGGCGTCTCGGTGGTCAAGCTCTATGCCGCGGCGCTTCTGCCGGGCTTCCTCCTGGCCGGTCTCTATCTCCTCTACGTCGTCGGCCGGGCGACGCTGCAACCCCATCTCGCCCCGAAGCTACCGGAGCAGGAAACCGCCAAGGTGTCGCGCGGCGAGGTCTGGGTCGCCCTCCTGACCTCCTTCTTCCCGCTCGCCGTCCTGATCCTCTCCGTGCTGGGTGCGATCCTCTTCGGCCTCGCGACGCCGACCGAAGCCGCCTCGATCGGTGCGCTGGGCGCGCTCCTGCTGGCCGCAGCCTATCGCTCGCTCGACTGGGGGCGGCTCAAGGAAGCGGTGTTCCTCACCGCCCGCACCTCGGCGATGGTCTGCTTCCTGTTCATCGGCTCCTGGAACTTCTCCAGCGTCTTCTCCTACCTCGGTGGCGAGAAGGTCATCGAGCATTTCATACTCGGCCTGGATCTGAACACCGTCACCTTCCTCCTGCTCACCCAGTTCATCATCTTCCTGCTGGGCTGGCCGCTCGAATGGTCGGAGATCATCATCATCTTCGTTCCGATCTTCCTGCCGCTGCTCAAGCACTTCGGGGTCGACCCCCTGTTCTTCGGCATCCTGGTGGCACTCAACCTGCAGACCTCCTTCCTCACGCCACCCATGGCCATGTCGGCCTACTATCTCAAGGGCGTGGCGCCACCGCACGTGCAACTGACCCAGATCTTCGGCGGCTGCATGCCGTTCCTCTCCATGGTCTTCCTCTCCATGGCCCTCGTCTACCTGTTCCCGCAGATCGTTTTCTGGCTGCCCGATCTGCTCTACAGCCGCTGAGCCGATGCCGCCCGAACCGACCGCACGCGAGCTCCGCGCCGCCCTGGAGGAGGGGCGGATCACCGTGCGCGAGCTCGTCGAGACCTGCCTCGCGCGGATCGAGGCCGACGAGCCGCGGATCCGCGCCTGGGCGCATCTCGACCGCGACTACGCCCTCGCCCAGGCCGAGGCCCTGGACGAGGCGCGCCGCCGCGGCCGGCCGCAGGGCCCGCTCTTCGGCCTGCCGGTCGGGGTCAAGGACATCGTGGATACGGCCGATCTGCCGACCGAGCACGGCTCGCCGATCTTCCTGGGACGGCGGCCGTCGCGCGACGCCTGGCTCGTCACCCGGCTCCGGGCCGCGGGGGCGGTGATCCTCGGCAAGACGGTGACGACCGAGTTCGCGGCCTTCACCCCCGGCCCGACCCGCAACCCGCACGACCCCGAGCGCACGCCGGGCGGCTCGTCCTCGGGCTCGGCCGCCGCGGTCGCCGCCGGCATGGTTCCGCTCGCCGTCGGCTCGCAGACCAACGGCTCGGTGATCCGCCCGGCCGCCTTCTGCGGCGCGGTGGGCTTCAAGCCGACGCACGGGTCGATCCCGCGCACCGGCATGCTCGAGCAGTCGCCGACCCTCGACCATGTCGGCGTGTTCGCCCGCGACCTCGCGGATGCGGCCCTGCTCGCCGAAACACTCGTGGGCTTCGCTCCGGAGGATCCGGCCACCCGCCCCCAGGCGCCGCCCCGGCTCTCGCGCGCCGCGGCCGAGGGGCTGCCCGTACGGCCGCGGCTAGCGATCGTCCTGGGCCCGGCCCGCGACCGGGTCGAACCGGCGATGCTCGAGGCGATGATGGAGCTCGCCGAGGCGCTCGGGGAGGTTGCGGTTGCGCTCGAGCTCCCGCCCGGCTTCGCCCGGGCGCTCGAGGTGCACCGGACGATCTGGACGGCGGAGCTCGCCCTCCGATTCGGTCGGCTGGTCGCCGAGCGCGCCGAGCTCGTCAGCGAGCGGTTCGCCGAGCTCGTCCGTGAGGGCGAGCGGGTCGACGCGGTCGCCTATCAGCGCGCCCTCGGCCAGCGCACACTCCTGCGGCGTGAACTCGCGGCCTTGTTCCACGAGATCGACGCGTTCCTCACCCCGGCGGCGCCGGGCGAGGCACCCCCGGGCCTCGCCGCCACCGGCGATCCGGCCTTCTGCACGACCTGGACGCTGTGCGGCGTGCCGGCCCTCACCTTGCCCCTCCTCACCGGCCCCTCGGGTCTGCCGATGGGCCTCCAGCTCGTCGCCGATGTCGGCGACGACGAGCGGCTGTTCCGCGTCGCCGCGTGGCTGCGCGCCACCCTCGCCGAGGAGACGGCTCCGTGACCGAGAAGATCGCGGCCCTCGTCGGGCTCGTCCTGTTCGCCGCCTATGTCGGGCTGATCGCCCTCAAGGTGATGGCTTGGCCGCTGATCCTCATCGGCGGCATCGTGGTCGCCATGGCGGCCTGGCACGCGCTCGAAGAGGAGTGGCTCGGCCGCGGCTGAGCGGCACCGTCAGCGCGCCCGCCGCTCGACCGAACGGGCGAGCACGCACAGCAGCTCGAAGATCAGGTTGACCGCGGTCCAGGCGGTGAGCCCCGACGGGTCGAAGGGTGGAGAGACTTCGACCAGGTCGGCGCCCACGAGGTCGAGCCCGTCGAGGGCGCGGATCATCCGCTGCGCCTCGCGGGTCGTGATCCCGCCGATCTCGGGCGTGCCGGTTCCGGGCGCGAAGGCCGGATCGAGCCCGTCGATGTCGAAGCTCACATAGACCGGTCCGTCGCCCACGATCGCCCGGGCTTCGGCCATCACCGCCTCGGGCCCGCGGTCGGCGAGCTCCTCGATGAAGACGATGCGGACCCCGTGCGCGCCGGCCCAGGCCACGTCCTCGCCGTCGTAGGCCGAGCCACGGATGCCGATCTGGACGACCCGGCCCGTGTCCAGGAGACCCTCCTCGGCGGCCCGGCGGAACGGCGTGCCGTGGGTGTAGCGGAAACCGCCGAAGTAGCTGTCGTAGAAATCGGTGTGCGCGTCGAAGTGGATCATCCCGACCGGCCGCTCTTTCGCGAGCGCGCGCAGGATCGGCAGCGAGACGAGGTGGTCGCCGCCGAGGCTCATCGGCACGACGCCGCGCTCGACGACCTTGCGAAGGAAGGCCTCGATCCGCTCGAGGCTGTCGCGCACGTCGGCCGGGTTGACCGGGCTGTCGCCGAGATCGGCGCAGCGCGCGAGGTGGAAGGGCCGAACGCCGGTCGCCTGGTTGATCAACCGGATCTGGGTCGAGGCGTCGCGCAGCTGGCGCGGGCCGTGCCGGGCTCCGGGGCGGTTGGTCGTGCCGACGTCCATCGGGATCCCGAGGATGCCGATCTGCACGGCATCCGCCTCCTCGACCGGGATCCACGGCAGCCGCGCGAAGGTCGGGATGCCCGCGAAGCGCGGGAGTTCCATACCCGAAACGGGAAGGAAGGAGCGGATCGAACTCATAAGATACCCCGCTTCGACCGGCGCGCGGTGATGCTCGCGGCGGCGTTTGCGCCTGTAAAGGTAGCAGTTTCCGGTTCCGCACGAATCACGTCCGCGGTGACCACGGCGGTCGGGCCGGGCCGGCGCCTGTCATTTGCTTTTCATGCCCGAGGCGCATGCTCGCGGGCGGATGCGCAGGTCGGCTCCTCGGCGCACCGTCACGAGCCTGCGAGCGGTGATGCACCTTCCCGATCCACCGGCGAGCGGGCCGGGTCGCGACATCGTCGACCAGCTGCTCGCCGAGCGGGCGCCGAGCCTCGTCGCGAGTCGCGCCGGCCGCTGGCTGCTCCGTCGGGTCCTGTGCCCGATCCTGTCCTACCGGGAAGCGGTCGCGCTCGCCGAGCTGGTCCGATCGATGCCCGGGCGGGCGATCTTCCGGCTGCTCGAAGGGCTGCTCGAGATCCGCACGCGGGTGAGCGGCCTGGAGCACGTCCCGGCGAAGGGCCCCGTGATCCTGGTCGCCAACCACCCGACCGGCCTCGCCGACGGGATCGCGGTCGCCGCGGCCCTGCGCGGCCGGCGCGACGATCTCTGGTTCCTCGCCAATGCCGACGCGCTCAGGGTAGCACCGGGGCTGGCCGAGCTCGTCGTGCCGGTCGAGTGGGTGCAAACCAAGCGGACGCACGCCGCGGCCCGCGAGCTCCTGGCCGCCGTCGCCCGCTTGCACGACCAGGGCCGCGCCCTCGTGATCTTCCCCGCCGGTCGCATCTCCTATTTGAGCTGGCGCGGCCTCGCCGAGCGCCCGTGGCAGGCGGCGGCGGTCGGGCTCGCGCGCCGGTTCGACGTTCCGATCGTGCCGATGCGGATCCTCGCCCGCAATTCCGCGCTCTTCTACATCTTTTCGCAGCTCGGTCGCGAGCTGCGCGACATCACCCTGTTCCACGAGCTGATCGACAAGCGCCGGCGGACCTTCGAGCTCCGTCTCGCCGCGGCGCTCGACCGGGACGAGCTCGACGGTGAGCCGTCCGAGGTCGTGGCCCGCCTGCAGCGGTTCGTCGAGACCGGCCTCTCCGATCGCGGATCGCTCCAACCCGCGCGGCCCGGCCCGGCGGAGCCGGCCGCGGCGTCCACGTTCAAGCGGCCCGTGCCGGTCGTCCGGCACGGCGGCGCCCACTGAAACCACGCCGCAAGGCGGCACCGGCCACGGCACGAACCCGCCGGTCGCCGCCGAGCGATGCACGGAAGCTCGCCGGATCGAGCTCGGGCGCGATCCGACGACGGAGCCAGTCGAGGATCGCGCGGCGGAAGAGCGCCGGCAGCGGGCAGCCGGTCGTGGGGACGTCGGCGACCCGAACCGGGCGCCCAGCGGCGAGCAGGGGCGCGTCCGAGGAGGTCGGCAGCCAGACGCCGCGGATCAGGCCGTCGCGCTCGTCCTCCACCGAGGCCTCGGCAAGGAAGATCCCGGCATCGCCTTCGGCTGCGCCCACGATCCGCACGACGGCACGCGCGCCGGGCCAGGGGACGACCGTCGATCCGGGCTCGCCGTCCGAACCGAGCCGCGTCGTGTACACCACGACATGATCACGGAGCACCACCCACGACCCTGGCTCCTCCGCCACCGCGCCATCGGCGCCGCCGACGACCACGACGGGTGCACCCCTCTCCCGTTGCGGTGCCATTGTCCGCCCCCGAGACTGCCTGCCCCCGAGAACCACCAGATGTTTCTACCATGACGCGAGCCTCGGCGGAAGAGCCGGGCACCGGTCCCGCCGGGGGCCGCTCAGCGCCGGCGCCAGGCCCGCACGAGATCGTCGAGCTGCACCGCCTCCTCGCCGTCCCCGCGCCAAGCCGCGCTGAACGAGGGCGAGGCGCTCCGCGGTCGCCGCTCCGCGGGCAGCACCGGGAAGCGGACGCGCAGCGGGACCGGCACGGCCTGACCGAGCACGATCGCCTCGCCGTCACCCAGCGAGGGGAGGAAGTCGAGCAGCCCGTTGGCGTCGTCGCGCAGCAGCCCCTGCAGCAGATCCTGATCCTCCGGGCTCGTCACCCGGAACGCGAACACCGTGTTGCACTGCGACAGCACGGACGGCTCGAGCTCGCTCGGCCGCTGCGTGACGACACCGAGCGAGATGCCGTACTTGCGCCCCTCCTTGGCGATCCGATCCATCGCCCGGCGGGCCGGCAGGAAGCCGCGCGAGGGGTCGATCGGGGCGTAGCGATGCGCCTCCTCGCAGACGATCAGGACCGGCAGCCTGCCGCCGCTCCAGTAGGCCAGGTCGAAGGCGAGACGGAGGATCAGCGAGACCACGACGGCGAGGACTTCGTTGGGAATGCCGGAGAGGTCGACCACCGTGACCGGCCGACCCGCGGCGGGGATGCGGAACAGGGTCGAAAGAGTCCGCGCCATGGTGTCGTGGACGGCGATCCCGCCGAACATGAACGAGAAGCGCGGATCCCGGGCGAGGGTGCCGAGCCGCGAGCGCAGCCAGCGGTAGGGGGCGAGCGTGTCCGGCTTGTCGAGGCGTCCCATCGCCTCGTCGATCACCCGCTCGAGATCGCTCAGCCGGTACGGAACCGGTGTATCGGCGGTGGCCATCGGATCCTCGGGCCGCGGCTCGCGGTAGAGACGCTTCGCGCGGGGCACGAGCTCCACCAGGATCTCGGTCCCGTGGCGGATCGGACCGTCCTGGGCGCCGCCGCCGACCACCTCGGCCAGCTCCTCGCCGGTGAGCAGCCAATAGGGCAGCTGGAGCGTCTCGGGCCCGAGCAGCACCGCCTCCTCGGCGAATGCGGCGCCGTACTCCCCGTGCGGATCGAGGATCACGAGATGCGCCTCGGGCCAGCTGCCGATCAGCGCGCGCAGGAGCGACGCGGCCGCGCACGACTTGCCGCATCCGGTCGCCCCGATCAGCGCGAAGTGCTTGCCGAGCAGCGTGTCGGCGTCCACGCGGACGGGTTGATCGCCGGCCTGATGCAGCGTGCCGATCGCGAGCCGACCCTCGGCCTCGCTTCCATAGAGGCGCACGAGGTCCTGCTCGTGGGTCTGGAGCACCCGGTCGCCAAGCGCCGGATAGGCGCTCAGGCCGCGTCGGAAGGCGCCGGCCCGACCGGGCCCGGCGATCGGGCACTCGCCCAGCAGGACCAGCTCGGCCAGTCGCACCTCACCCTCCGCTCCCGGAACCGGGATCGACAGTCCGGACACCATGCCGAAGGCCAGCGTCTCCGGCAGTCGGATCTTCACCAGATGCCCCTTCTCGACCCGCGACCCCGGTGCGCCGCCCGGGCCCTCAGCCTCCAGCTTCGCGACGATCTGCGAGCCCGAGACCGCGACCACCTTTCCGATCACCCGCCCATTCGGCACACCGACCTCCGTTTGGCGACGCCGCTCGGGCTCCCTAGCGCGGCGAACGTAAAGGGGGCGTTAACGGAGCCGACCGCCCTCGCCCGTGCGCCGTGCTCCCCGCCCGGTTAACGAAGTCTTGGGACTTGTCCGGCAGGGTCCCGCGCCATGCGACGGCGGACGACCGAGCCCACTCTCCCGATTCGGCGGGCCCGTGACCGGCGGCGGCTCCTGGCGAGCTACGCGGCCGATCTGGCGCGCCTGCACGCGCAGGGGCTGGCATCGGTGGCGATCGAGCGCGGTCGCCTGCTGGAAGGACTCGACGCCCAATTGCGGGCGATCGTCGAACAGGCCTTCGACGGAATCCTGGTCGCCGATGCGACGCTGCGCCTGTGCCTCGTCAACCGCTCGGCCGCGGCGATGCTCGGCTGGCCGGCCTCGGGCGAGCTGCTCGGCCGACGCCTCGACGGCCTGCTGCCGGAGCTGCCGACCGATCCCTCGGCGATGGCCCAGCTCGCGGGCAGCCGCCTCGAGACCGAGGCCCGACGCCGTGACGGCAGCTACCTGCCCGTCGAGTTGTCGCTTTCGGTGGTGCGGGCCGACCCGGGCGACGACCTACTGCTCCTCACCCTCCGGGACGTCAGCGAACGGCGCCGCCAGGAGGCGCGGTTGCGGCATCAGGCGACCCACGATTCGCTGACCGGCCTCGCCAACCGGGCCTATCTCTACGAGGTGATCGAGCAGGACCTCGTCCGTCTCGGGCGCGACGGCGGCGAACTCGCGCTCCTGCTGGTCGACCTCGACCGCTTCAAGGAGGTCAACGACACGCTCGGGCACGATGTCGGTGACCGGCTCCTGCAGACCGCGGCGCAGCGGCTGCGCGACTGTCTCGGGCCCGCCGACGTCGGCGCCCGTCTCGGCGGCGACGAGTTCGCCGTCCTCCTGCGGCCCGGCAGCTGCGGCGAGCGCGCGGTGGAGCTGGCGCAGCGGCTGGTCGAGGTGATCCAGCAGCCTTTCCGCCTGCCGGGCGAAACGACCGTCGAGGTCGATGCGAGCGTCGGGGTGGCGGTGGCCCCTAGCCATGCCCGCGAGGTCGCCGAGCTCGTGCGCTGCGCCGACGTCGCGATGTACGCCGCCAAGCGTGGCTCGGGGCCGGTCCGGCTGTACGACCAGAGCGCCGATCCGCACAGCCTGCGCCGGCTGGTGGCCACGACCGCGATCCGACGGGCGATCCAGGAAGGCCAGTTCCAGCTCGCCTACCAGCCCAAGTTCGCGCTCGCCAACGGCCGCATCGTCGGCGCCGAGGCGCTGTTGCGCTGGGACCATCCGGAGCACGGGCCGATCCCCCCGGCCGAGTTCGTGCCCCTCGCCGAGCACACCGGCTCGGTCGTGTCCCTCACCCAGTGGACGGTGCGGACCGCACTCGCCGATCTGGCGCAGTGGCGTGCGGACGGTGCCGAGGTCGGGGTGGCCGTCAACCTGGCGGCTCGGGCGCTGCACGACGAGCGGCTGCCCGAGCTCGTCGCCCGCGAGCTGCGCCGCCACGGCCTCGAGCCGCGGGTCCTCACCCTCGAGCTGACCGAGACCACGCTCGTGGCCGACAGCCAGCTCGTCGAGCGCGTGCTCGCCCGGCTGCGCGGGCTCGGCGTGCGGCTCGCGATCGACGATTTCGGCACCGGCTACTCCTCGCTCGCCCTCCTGCAGCGGCTGCAGGTCGACGAGCTCAAGATCGACCGCTCCTTCGTGGTCGGGCCGGCGCGCGGCGGCGAGCCCGTGCTCGCCCGCACGGCGATCGAGCTCGCCCACAATCTGGGGCTGGTGGCGGTCGCCGAAGGGATCGAGACGGTCGAGCAGCTGCGGATGCTGCAGGCGGCGGGCTGCGAGCAGGGCCAGGGATACCTGCTCGGCAAGGCCATGCCGGGAGCGCGGCTCGCCCGTCTGCTCGCCGCCGAACGGCGGGCCTCCGCCGCCTGATCCGGTCGTCGCGCGTCCGACGACGGCCGGCTCAGACGTTGAAGTAGCGCGCCTGGGGGTGGTGCAGGACGATCGCGGACGTGCTCTGCTCGGGCCAGAGCTGGTCCTCCTCGCCGAGCTCGACGCCGATCCTGCCGGCGCCCAGGAGCTCGAGCAGGGGGCCCTGATCGGCGAGGTTGGGGCAGGCCGGGTAGCCGAAGCTGTAGCGGCTGCCGCGGTAGCCCTGCCGCAGGAGCTCGCGCATCTCGCGCGCGTCCTCGTGGCCGAAGCCGAGTTCGGCGCGGATCCGCGCGTGCACGTATTCGGCCAGTGCCTCGGCCAGCTCGACCCCCAGGCCGTGCAGGCGGACATAGTCCTGGTAGCGGTCGGCGGCGAACCAGGCGCGCGCCACCTCCGACGCACGCTGACCGACCGTGACCACCTGCAGGCCGAGCACGTCCCGCCGCGGGTCGCGCCGGTCGCGCAGGAAGTCGGCGATGCACAGACCACCGGACTTGTTCTGTCGGGGCAGCCGGAAGCGTGCCACTTCGCGCTCGCCACCGGGCTCGAACAGGACCACGTCGTTGCCGTCGCCGGCCGCCGGGAAATAGCCGTAGGCCGCCTGCGGCGCGAACACATCCTCCGCCTCGGCCCGCGCGACGAGGTCGGCCAGGATCGGGCGCAACTCCTTCTGGGCCCAGGCGAGGAATTCCTCGAGCCGCCGTCCCTGCTTCTCGTAGCCCCAGTGGAACTGGTAGAGCATCGATTCGTTGAGGTAGGGCAGGAGCGCGCGGACCGGCACCCGCTCGATCAGCCGGGCGCCCCAGAACGGCGGCTCGGGCACGGGCACCTCGCGGGTGAGCGCCTCGCGGCGCAACCGAATCTCCTCCAGGTCGACCGGCCGGGCGGCTGGGCGCTGGCCGTCGGCGAAGGCGAGGGTGCGCGGCTTCCTGCCCGGTCGCGCCCGCGCCGCCGCCTTGCCGGCGCGCTCGGCCGCGTAGTCGGCGATCCCGCCGGCCATCACCTTGTCCATCAGCATGAGGCCGTCGAACGCGTCGCGGGCATAGGCCACCGGCCGCTCGCCATAGGCCCGGTAGCAGTCCTCCTCGACGAAGGCCCGGGTCAGGGCGGCGCCGCCGAGCAGCACGGGGATGCGGAACTGGCTGCGCGCCATCTCCTCGAGGTTCTCCTTCATGATGACCGTCGACTTGACCAGCAGGCCCGCCCTGAGTATCGCATCGGCACGGTGGACCTCGGCCGCCTCGAGCATGTTGGCGAGCGGCTGCTTGATGCCGAGATTGATCACCTTGTAGCCGTTGTTGGTCAGGATGATGTCGACCAGGTTCTTGCCGATGTCGTGCACGTCGCCCTTGACCGTGGCGAGCACGATCGTGCCCTTGTGCGAGCCCTCGACCCGCTCCATCCGCGGCTCCAGGAAGGCCACCGCACGCTTCATCGTCTCGGCCGACTGCAGCACGAAGGGGAGCTGCATCTTGCCGGCGCCGAACAGCTCGCCGACGGTGCGCATGCCGTCGAGCAGGATGTCGTTGATGATCGCGAGCGGATCGTGCCGCTCGAGGGCCAGCTCGAGGTCGGCCTCGAGGCCCTGCCGGTCGCCGTCCACGATCCGCTGCTTCAGCCGCTCCTCCACGCTCGCCGGCCGCGTCCGCGCGGTCTCCTGCGACTTGCGGCCGGCGAACAGCGCGATGAAGGCCTGCAGCGGGTCGTGGCCCGGGCGCCGCCGATCGTGGATCAGGTCGAGCGCCGCCTCGACCTCGGCCGGCGGGATCCGGTGCAGCGGCGCGATCTTGGAGGAATGCACGATGGCGCCGGTGAGGCCGCGCCGGCGTGCCTCGTCGAGGAACACCGAGTTGAGGACGTGGCGGGCGGCCGGGGCGAGGCCGAAGCTGATGTTCGAGAGGCCGAGCACGATCTGCACCTCGGGCAGTTCGGCCGCGATCCGCTCGATCGCTTCCAGGGTCCAGACGCCGAGCTTGCGGTCGTCCTCGTTGCCGGTGCAGATGGTGAAGGTGAGCGGGTCGATGAGCAGGTCCGAGCGCGGCAGGCCGAAGCGGTCGCAGGCGAAGGCGACCAGGCGGTGGGCGATCCGCACCTTGTCCTCGGCCGTCTTGGCCATGCCCTGCTCGTCGATGGTGAGCGCGATCACCGCCGCACCGAACTTGCGGGCGAGCCGCATGCGCGCCTCAGCCGGGCCCTCGCCGTCCTCGAAGTTGATCGAGTTGAGCACCGCCTTGCCGCCGTAGAGCTCGAGGGCCGCCTCGAGCACCGGGAGCTCGGTCGAATCGATCACCAGCGGTGCGTCGGCCTGCCCCCGCATCCGGCTGACCAGCTCGACCATGTCGGCCCGCTCGTCGCGGCCGACATAGGCGGTGCACAGATCGAGCAGGTTGGCACCCTCGCGCACCTGCTCGCGCCCCATGGCGACGCAGGCGTCCCACTCACCGGCCGCCTGGTGCTCGCGGAAGCGCTTGCTGCCGTTGGCGTTGCAGCGCTCGCCGATGTCCAGATAGGCGTTCTCCTGGCGCAGCGGCACGGCCGAGAAGAGCGAGGCGAGCGAGGGCACCGGTCGCGCCGAGCGCAGCTTCGGGGCGGGCCGGTGGCCGTGCGCTGCGAGCCTGCGCAGCATGGCGTCGAGCGCCGCGATGTGGGTCTCGTTGGTCCCGCAGCAGCCGCCGATCAGGTCGACACCGTCCTCGACGACGAACCGCTCGAGCCACAGGGCCAGCTCCTGGGCACCGAGCGGGTAGTGGGTCCGTCCGTCGCGCAGCTCCGGCAGACCTGCATTGGGCTGAACCGACAGGAGCCCCGGCCAGATCTGCGAGAGCTGCCGGACGTGTTCGGCCATCTCCTTGGGGCCGGTGGCGCAGTTGAGCCCGAGCACCGGCACGTCGAGGGCCTGCACGATGACCGCAGCGGCGGCGACCTCGGTCCCGACCAGCATGGTGCCGGTCGTCTCGATCGTGACCTGGACCATGATCGGCACGCTGCGCCCGACCTCGGCCAGGGCGCGACGACTGCCGTTGACGGCGGCCTTGATCTGCAGGGGGTCCTGGCAGGTCTCGATCAGGAGCGCATGCACCCCGCCTTCGAGCAGCCCGCGGGCCTGGACGGTGAGTGCCTCCTCGAGCGGCCGGTAGTCGACGTGACCGAGCGAAGGCAGCCGCGTGCCGGGTCCGATCGAGCCGACCACGAAGCGGTCGCGGCCGTCCGCTGGCAGGGCCTCGATCGCCTCCAGGGCGAGCTCGGCGGCACGCCGGTTGATCTCCAGGGCCCGCTCCGCGAGCCCGAACTCGGCGAGCGTGATCGGCGACCCGCCGAAGCTGTTGGTCTCGAGCGCGTCGGCGCCGGCCAGGAGGTAGCGACGATGGATGTCGCGCACCAGATCGGGGCGCGAGAGGTTGAGGACCTCCGAGCAGTTCTCCTGCCCCCAGAAGTCCTCGAGGGACAGACCCATGGCCTGGATCTGGGTCCCCATGCCGCCGTCGAACAGGACGAGGCGCTCGCGGGCGTAGTCCAAGAGGTCGACCATCGCGGGACCTTCAGGCGGCCGCGCCGGGACGCGCGGCCTTCATGATCTGCACGATCGCGAGCGGCAGCTCGGCCCGGTTGAGCGCGTAGACGTGCAGGGCACCGAAGCCCTCGGCGGCGAGCCGGCGGACCTGCTCGGTCACGACGGTCGCGGCGATCATGCCGTGCAGGGCGGAGCCTTCGGGAACCCCGTCGAACAGATCGGCGAGCCAAGCCGGGATGCCGGCGCCGCACGCGGCCGAGAACCGACGGATCTGCGCGAAGCTGTGGATCGGCATGATCCCCGGGACGAGCTCACAGGTGATGCCGGCCCGGCTGGCGCTGTCGCGGAACCGCAGGATCCGGTCGGTGTCGAAACAGTACTGCGTGATGGCGCGCACCGCGCCCGCCTCGACCTTTCGGCGGAGATTGTCGAGGTCGAAGGCGGCCGAGGGAGCCTCGGGATGAACCTCCGGGTAGCAGGCGACGCTCACCTCGAAGCCGCCCAGCCGCTGCAGGCCGCGGACCAGGTCCAGGGCGTAGGCGTAGCCGTCCGGTCGGGGCCGGTAGGGACCGCCGTCCTTGGGCGGGTCGCCGCGCAGCGCCACGATCCGCGTGATCCCGGCGGCCCGGTAGCGCTCGAGCAGGGCATCGATGTCCTGACGCGGAGCGAAGGCGCAGGTCAGGTGAGCGGCCACCGGCAGCCCGAGCCGTTCGTGGATCGCGACCGCGAGCGGGAAGGTGCCGCTCTCGCCGCTGCCGCCGGCACCGCAGGTGACCGAGACGAAGCGGGGCCGGGCCGCCGCGAACAGCTCGAGGTTCTGCCAGAGCCGCGCGGTCGCCTCGGGCCCCTTGGGCGGGAACACCTCGATCGAGAGCTGGACGCGCGGTAGCGGGTCGTCGAGCCAGCCTGCCGCCCGCACCTTGCTCGCGGTGGTCCGTCGCCGGCTCACGCGGCCTCCCTCCGACGCTGGGCCCATCGGCCGGTCCCCTCCCCCGTAGGCACGTTGGCGATCCAGATGACGCTGGTCAGCTCACTGCCGGCGAGCCGCACGGGCGGCTCCTCGCGCAGCGCCAGCTCGGCGAACCAGGCCGACATCTCGTCGCCGGCGAAGCCGAGCCGGCGATGCCGCCGCTGGCTGCGCAGCTCCTCGCGCTGGTGCGCGTCGAGATCCACGACCACGAGCAGGCCGCCGGGCTCCAGCACGCGCCGCGCTTCCGCCAGCACGCGCAGGGGATCGTCGGCGAAGTGCAGGACCTGGTGCAGCGTCACCGCCGCGAAGCTCGCATCGGCGATCGGCAGACGGTACATGTCGGCCTGCCGGACGGAGCAATGGCGGAGCGCGCCCCGATCGAGATGGGCCCGCGCGACGCTCAGCATGTCGCGCGAGATGTCGACCCCGAGCCCCTCGCGCACGTGCGGGGCCAGGAGCTCGAGGATCCGGCCGGTGCCGGTGCCGATGTCGAGCAGGCTCGATGGACGGCGCGCCGCGAAGAGCTGCTGCAGCACCGCCTCGACGCGGCCGCCCTCGACGCCGAGATCGCGTTCGCTGTCCCAGTCGGCCGCCCGGCGGTCGAACCAGCGCTCGACCTGGCTTCGACGGGCCTGACGCACCGCGGCCAGCCTGCCGCGATCGAGCGCGAGCTGCGGATCGTCGGCCGGGAGCAGGGAGTCGAGCGAGCGGGCGAGCGCGGTACCCGGACCGCGCCGGGCCCGGCGGTAGAAGACCCAGCTGCCCTCACGGAAGCGCTCGAGCAGACCGGCGTCCGCGAGCAGCCGCAGGTGCCGGGAGACGCGCGGCTGGCTCTGCCCCAGGACCTGCACCAGCTCGCTCACCGTCCACTCCCCTTCGGCGCAGATCGCCAGGAGCCGCAAGCGGCTGGGCTCGGCAACGGCCCGCAGCACACCGAGGAGTCGCTCCAGCTCCATGCGCGGTCCGTTCACGGGCACCCGCCGCTGTCGTGCCCGCATATGTACATTCCGTTATGTCGTGCGGCAAGACGAACAGGTCCGGCGAGGCTGCCCTCAGGCGTGGTTCGGCCTCGCCAGGGGTTCGGCCCCATCGAGCAACCAGGCCAGGATCGCGTCCTCGACCTGCTGCCGGAGGTCGTGCGGGTAGAGGGCGAGCGCATCGAGCGCTGCCGCGACGCGCTCGGCGTCGCGGGCGGAGAGCGCCCGCTCGAAGCGAAGGAACAGGAGCGACTCGCTGCCCAGGACCGACCGCAGCCGGTCGCGGAGCCCGTCGATCGCGATCAGCCGGGGACCTGCCATGGCGCTCCTCGGCGGCCCGGGGTCGGGCCGCGCGGTCAACCTCGCGTTAAGATGTTAGCGGCAGGATGGGGCTCGGGGCGGGTCGTCCGGCACTGTGGCGCATGTCGATATGCCGGCCGACGGCTGCGGTCGCGCTTGTCGAGCCTTGGAGTGCGGCCTAGGTGTCGGTGCGGAGGCGGGCAACTGTCGTGATCCGGGGCACGGGACCGATGCCGATTTCGCGGGATGGCTCCGGATGAAGCGCCGACCGGAGCTGTGCGGCCTCCTGCTCGCCGCCGCCGTCGCCGCGGCCCCGGCCAGGGCGGAGGACGCCAACGACCCGCTCGAGCCGGTCAACCGCGTGGTGTACGGCCTGAACGAGCTCGCCGACGTGATGCTGCTCGGGCCGGTGGCGCAGGCCTACGGTGAGCTTCCCTCGCCGCTGCGCACCGGGGTGCGCAACGTTCTGGACAATCTGCGCACGCCCGTGACCTTCGTGAACGACCTCCTGCAGGGCGAGACCGAGCGCGCGGGGACCACCCTCGCCCGGTTCATGATCAACAGCTCCATCGGTCTGTTCGGGCTGTTCGACCTCGCCACCGGGCTCGGCCACCCGCAGCACACGGAGGACTTCGGGCAGACCCTGGCGGTCTGGGGGGTCGGCGAGGGCCCGTTCCTCGTGCTGCCGCTGCTCGGCCCCTCGAATCTCCGCGACGCCGGCGGCCTCGCCGTCGACCGGCTGGCCCTCGACCCCTGGAGCGAGCTCGCCTCGAGCGAGGTCGGGCTGGCCCGGAACGGAGCCGAGGCGATCGACACCCGGCAGCGTCTCGACCCCGTGATCCAGGACGTCCGCCGCAACAGCCTCGATCCCTACGCCACCGTGCGTTCGGCCTATCGCCAGCGCCGCGCCGCCGAGATCCGCAACGGGCGGCCACCTGCCGGCGAATCGTCCTACGAGAAGATCTTCGAGGAGAGCGACGATGGCGACAGCGAGACGGGCGACTGACGCCCCCTTGCCCCTTCGGCGCAGGCTGCTCGCTGCGTCGATCGTGGTTCTGGCGACGCCTTGGCCCGGGATCCTGCGGCCGGCCCAGGCCTCTGAGCCGGCGCAGGCGATCCAGTTCATCGATCGGCTGGGCAAGCAGGTGCTCGACGTGTTGCGCGACGAGCGGCTCGAGCGATCGGACCGGCTGGAGCGGCTGACCGGCCTTCTCGACCAGGCGACCGATCTCGCCCTGGTCGCCCGCCTGGTCCTCGGTCGCTACTGGCGCGATGCGAGCGAACCGCAGCGGCGCGAGTACACGACCCTGTTCCGCTCGCTCGTGCTCAAGACCATGGCCGATCGGCTCGAGAGCTATGGCGGCGAGACCTACGAGGTGCTCGGTGGTCAGCCGGTCGACGATCGTGACACGATCGTCTCGACGCGGATCAAGCGGCCGGGGGACGCGAGTGCGATCGCGGTCGATTGGCGGGTGCGCGAGCAGGGCGGCCGGCTGCTGATCATCGACATCGTCGCCGAGGGTGTGAGCATGGTCGTCACGCAGCGCTCGGAGGCCGCCGAGATCGCCGGTCGGGCGGGCCTGGACGGGCTGCTCGACGAGATGCGCCGGCGCCTGTCCCGGACAGCCTGAGCTAGGCAGCCGCGCGCGCCGGGAGCTCGGAACCGACCGGCAGGGTGAAGCACAGGGCGGCGCCGCCGAGCGCGGTGTCGTCGACCCAGATGCGGCCGCCGAAGCGCTCGACGATCTGCCGCGAGATGGTGAGCCCGAGGCCGGTGCCGGTCGGCTTCTGGGTGTTGAGATCGCCGGTCAGCTGGTGGAACTTCTCGAACACGGTCTCGCGCTGGGCGGGCGGCACGCCCGGACCGTTGTCCTCGATCCGAACCTCGAACGCAGGCCCCCGGCGGACCAGCTCGACGCGCACCCGGCCGCCCGGCTGCGGCACGAACTTGCTCGCGTTCGAGAGCAGGTTGAGCACGACCTGGATCACCCGGTCGCGATCGCACACCACGGGCGCGGGATCGTTCGGCACCACGATCTCGAGTGCAATGGACTTCTCGGCGATCAGGCCCTCGGCCGCGCGGACCGCGGTGCGCACCAGCTCGCCGAGGTCGGCCGGCCCGACCTTCCAGTCCATGCGCCCCGATTCGATCTTCGAGAGATCGAGTACGTCGTTGATCAGCCGCGTCAATCGCTCCGACTCGCTCGTGATGATGCGCAGGAAATGGGCGCGCTCCTCGGCATCCAGGTCGGGATTGTCGAGCAGGATCTCGGAGAACGAGCGGATCGAGGTCAACGGCGTCCTGAGCTCGTGGCTCACCGTGGCGAGGAAGTCGTCCTTGAGCCGGTCGAGCTCGGTCAGCCGCTCGTTCGCCCGCTTGAGCTCGGCCGTGGCGGCCTCGAGCTCGTTCGACTTCTGTTCCAGGCGGCGGCTGTATTCGAGAACCTTCTGCGTCTCGTCGAGGATCTCCATGAGCGCGTCGGGTCCGACGGTCTCGCCGCGGACCGTGGACGCGACCACCGCGCGCGCCGTGGCGGCGCCGATCGCCCGCGCCAGCTGCCGTTCGGCGCGCTCGACGAGCCGCGCATCGGCCGCCTCCTCGGGCTCCAGCGGGCGCCCGCGGCGCGCCCCCTCGGCCCGCCAGATCGCCTCCGCAGCCGGCCGGCCGAGGAAGCGCACGAGCAGCTCCTCGAGCGCGCCCACGCGTGCCTCGCCGCGCCAGAGCCTGGGCGTGCGCCGACTCTCCTCCACGTCGACGAAGAGGATGGCCTGCAGGCGCTCGAGATCCGAGGGTCGGGTGAGCAGGCTCACGAGGGTCAACAGCCCGGTGTTGACGGCCAGACTCCACACCACGCAATGGCTCACCGGGTTGAGGCCGGTGAGCCCGAGCAGGGCGGTCGGGCGCAGCAGGTCCCAGCCCCAGGGGCCTTCGGTCAGAAGGCTCGCCGGCAGGACACCGGCGGTCACGAACGAGGGCACGACCAGCGTGTAGAGCCAGACCAGGAAGCCCACGGACAGGCCGGCCACCGCGCCGTTGCGGTTGGCACCCTTCCAGGCGATCCCGAGCACCAGGAGCGGCGCGAACTGCGCCACCCCGGCGAAGGCGATGTAGCCGATGCTCACGAGGCCCATCGCCTCGCCGACGCCGTGGAAGAAGAGATAGCCGCCGAGCAGGGCGAGCAGGATGCCGGCGCGCCGGACCCCCAGGATCAGCCCCGTGAGGTCCGGCTTGTGGGCGAGGCCGAGCGCCCGCATGCGCAGAAGGATCGGCATCACGAGATCGTTCGAGATCATGGTCGAGACGGCGACCGTCTCGACGATGACCATGGCGGTCGCGGCCGAGAGCCCGCCGAGGAAGGCCAGGATCGCGAGCCAGCCCTGGCCGTGCACGAGCGGCAGGGCGAGCACGAAGCTGTCGGCCTCGCGCGGCGTTCCCCCCAGGATCAGCCCGCCGAGCGCGATCGGCAGCACGAAGAGGTTGATGACCAAGAGGTACAAGGGGAAGAGCCAGCTCGCCCGCTTGACGTGCGCGGGCTCGAGGTTCTCGATCACGACCACCTGGAACTGGCGTGGCAGGAGCAGAGCGGCGAGCCCGGACAGGATCGTGAGGACGAACCAGTCGGCAGCGGTCAGACTGCTGGCGGCGAAACCCAGGCGCTCTGCCAAGCCGGCTTCGGCGGCTCGCGCCAGGAGGTCGACGGGACCATCGAACAGCGTCCAGGTGACGAACACGCCCACCGCGAGGAAACAGACCAGCTTGACGATGCTCTCGAAGGCGATCGCCAGCACCATGCCCTGATGGTGCTCGGTGGCATCGATGTGCCGGGTGCCGAAGAGGATGCTGAAGGCGGCCAAAAGGAGGGCGACGATGAGGGCGCTGTCGGCTCCCATCGCACGCTCCACTGTGCCCGGCCCGTCTTGCGCCAGGAGGAGCTCGATGCCGACCGCCACGGCCTTCAGCTGCAGCGAGATGTAGGGGATCGAGCCGACCAGGGCGACCACGGTGACGAGGCCGGCGATCGTGCCGCTCTTGCCGTAGCGGGCGGAGGCGAAGTCGGCGATCGAGGTGATGCCGTAAGCCTTGGCGATCAGCAGGATCTTGCGCACGAGGCCGCCGAAGACGAGCGCCAGGAGGGTAGGTCCGAGATAGACCGGGAGGAACCCGACCCCCTGGGCCGCGGCCACGCCGACGCTGCCGAAATAGGTCCAGGCGGTGCAGTAGACGGCGAGCGAGAGCGTGTAGACATAGGGGTTGGCGATGACGCTACGGCCTGCCTCGGCGCGCCGGTCGCCCCAGGAGGCGAGCGCGAACAGCAGGCCCAGATAGACGAGCGAGACGAGGATGGCCGAGGAAGCGAGGGATCCCATCCTCAGTCCTCGCCGCGTCGTTCGATCAGCCAGGCCGCGACCGCGATGACCGCCGCCCAGACCGTGAAGAGGTAGATCGGCACCAGCGGCAGCCCCTGCCGCTCCGCCCACCGCTCGATCAGCGCGAGCATGGGGAAGTTGAGCAGCACGGCCGCGACCATCATCAGGCCGAGCAGCTGACCGAGGCGGCGCTCAGGCACTGGGCACCGCCCCGGCCTCCCGCGGCCGCTGCCGCCGGACCTCGACCATCGAGCGGCTGGCTCGGATCGCCTGGCCGAGCGTCGTGATGCCGCGCACCTCGAGCAGGCCGATCAGCCGCACCAGGATCTCGGCAGTGGCCAGACTGTCGCCCAGGGCGGTGTGCCGGCCCCGGATCACGACGCCCAGGCGTCGCGCGACCCCGTCGAGACTGTGGTCGCCCTCATGGTCCTGGAGCAGGGCCGAGACCAGGAGGGTGTCGAGCACCGGCTGGTCGAGCCGGATGCCGGCACGCCGCTCGTACTTGCGCAGGACCGACAGGTCGAAGGCGGCGTTGTGGGCCACGAGCACGGCACCTTCGGCGAAGCGGGCGAAGCGGGCGAGTACCAGTTCGGGCGGCGGCTTGCCGCGCACCAATTCCGGCGTGATGCCGTGGAAGCGGATCGAGTCCTCGGGGATCGGCCGGCCCGGGTCGACCAGGCAGTCGAACACCTCGCCGTGGATCACCCGGCCGTTGACCACGCGCACGGCGGCGAGCTGCTCCTGATCGTCCGCCTCGGGGTCCAGGCCGGTCGTTTCGCAGTCGAACACGACGTAGCTCACCGCACGCAAGGGCTGCGCCTCCAGCGTCCCGGCCGATGCCGCGAGGTCGAAGTCGTAGAACTCGGGTCGAGCCGGCAGCGCCGGGGCAGCCCGCACGGCGTGCACGCCGGTGGGCGCCGGCAGCGGCAGGTGCAGGGCGGCGCCGTCCGCGGTCGCGGCGAGCCAGGGCTCGGCG